>JAZUPQ010000090.1:0-6777 GCA_045605265.1 Eubacteriales bacterium
ATCGGAAGCTTGTAGCAAACGTCCTTTGAGGCGCTCTCATCGTAAGATAATTGCATATATTTTTTCAGTGTTTCGTATGTTGGATGACCCTCTGAAAAAACATTTATCATGTTCTGCGACTGAACGCGAAACATATAAAGAATTTCATTATCGAAATTATCCATATTTTCAGTCAAAATCATCTCGTCAAAAACCATTCCGCGCAAAGCTGCGCGTTCTTCACCCGCGTCGATACTGAAAACAAGTGTTGGGGGGATATAAATAATATCACCTGCCGTCGCCTCAAACATCTGAGTGCCAATCTGAACTTTTATTTTTCCAAGCATAACTTCAACAATTTCCATAGAATTCTGGTGAACTCTTGGCGAAATCAGTATGCCGTCACCACTTTCAGAATACATAGAAAATGGAAATTTTGTCTCTGTTTTAATCATACGAAATATCCTCTGATAAAATAAGAATTAATTAAAAGTTGCAACCTCTTGAATGGGCTTTTTAGCTTTTTCCATCTTTTGTACTTGAAGAACCGGACCTTTGCCGCGATAAATTGGAGAATATTCCTCTCCAAGTTTTCCCTCTACCATAATCCAATCGTAAGTTTTCACATCTGCGGCAGTTTTGCACTTTGCAACTACACCGCGATATGCAATATCCGCTTCACAACAGGTCATAATATGTCTGCCTATTGCAAATTCATTATTTTTAAGCGACTCATCCCTTGCACAAACGCCTTTGAAGCGAACAGTTTTACCAATGTATTTTTGAGTTTCTTCGCTCATATCGCGATAAAAGAACGCAAAATCTTCATCCTTAATATCGATAACCTCTGCTCCAATATCAAAAGGGAGTGGGTCTTCGATATCATCAAAATCAATCTCACCTTTTAAATTCTCATAACAGATATTTGACTTTCTCGAAACGCCGCGAACCAGCTTATGAAGAGACATCCTGTCGGTATTTTCATCTGTTCTGTTAAAAACAACCATCTCTGCGCTTGTAAGCTTGTCCACTACGAGTTGACGCATATTGGCGTTATAGTTCATAATGGTTGTAGCATCTGCAATAAAAATCTCTTGATAAACCATCCAATTATTCGGAAGCGAATTATAGAATTTATCGAGTGTCCACATGCCGTTATATTCTATCACAACAACATCAGCGCCCGCTCTTTTCGCCAAAGCGCTAAGCCTGTCCGGTGAAAGACGGCTTTCGTCATCAAATACGGTAACGCTTACATTATCGCCAAGGCTTTCGGGCAAAAGTTCTTCCTCTCCCTCTTCGCATTGAATAATCAAGTATTTGTGTTTTTTATCGTTAAAATTCTCGTCTTTCATAGTATCGGTTATAAAACTGGTTTTTCCCGCTTCCAGAAAGCCGGTAAATAGATATACCGCTGTTTCCATTAATTTACTCCGAACAATTCCTTAATTTTTTCACCTTTAATTTTTGATCCTATTACACAAAGCTTACCAATTACATCGGCAGCGCCAAAACGAATGTTGCTTTCACCCGGCACATAGTCAAAATGTATCCATTTACCGTCCTCGGAGGCAACCATTCCTTTTGCTCGCAAAATCATACCGCAGTCGTTGTCCTCATCAAATGCATCAAGCACGAATTTTATTTGTTCTACTGTGAATTTCTTACTTGTCTCCACTCCAATACTTGCAAAAACCTCATCAGCGTGATGGTGATGCTCGTGGTCGTGACAACCGCAAGAACATTCCTCGTAATGATGCTCCTCTTCCAATTTTTCAATTTCATCTTTGATGGTTGTAGCATTTTCCATAGCGTTTAGGATGAGTTTTCCTTCAATGCTTTCCCAAGGAGTTGATACTATTGTCGCTTTTGCGTTTTGAGAGCGCACAAGCACAACCGCCTCTTCTACCTTGTGCTCGCGGGTTACATCCGTATGAGATAGAATTACCGAATTTGCGTTTTTGATTTGATCGCCGAAAAATTCACCGAAGTTTTTAAGATACATCTTGCACTTACCTGCATCAACAACTGTAGTAAACGCATTAAGCACGACGTCTTTGCTAACAACCTTTTCAGCAGCCTTTATAACGTCTGAAAGTTTTCCAACTCCCGAGGGCTCGATAATTACTCTATCAGGCGCATATTCATTTATAACCTTTTTGAGAGCCTTTGTGAAGTCTCCAACGAGGGAGCAGCAAATACAGCCCGAATTCATTTCTGTTATCTCAACGCCCGCATCCTTTAAAAAACCGCCGTCGATACCTATTTCCCCGAACTCGTTTTCTATAAGTACGACCTTTTCACCTACGTATGCTTCTTTTAAAAGTTTTTTTATCAGAGTGGTTTTACCAGCCCCTAAAAAGCCTGAAAATATATCAATCTTTGTCATAACTGTTTTCTCCTATAAATATCTACAATATATTATAATACCAAAATATTTTAAAGTCAATATAAGGGTAAAAAAAAGCGAGCAACAAAGTTGCTCGCTTCACTTTTAAATTAGTTGTTATTAGACGGACCAGGATTTAAGAAAGAGTCGTTTGGCAACGTAACGCCGTCAGGGTCCGCGGATGTAACAATCACATCCTCATAATAAACGACTTCTATCTCAACATTTTTAAATATCTCTTTATTCATCGATTGTTACCTCCAAATATAATACTACGAGTAATAATTACAGGTATATGATATCACATTAATATTTATTTGTCAATAGTTTTTTAAAATTTTTTTTATTTTTTATTCTTATTTAAAAAATGTTGGATTTTCTCTATTATCTCACGTTCTGAAAAGTGCTTTTTGACTCCATCTTCCACTATGGTTTTTTCATGACCGCGCCCTAATAGGAGAACAACATCACCTTCTTTTGCATATTTTACAGCATATTTTATGGCCTTTTCCCTATCCGGTTCGATTTTAACGAAGGTTTTATCCGAGAAATAAGAATAAATTTCTTCACAAATATCCATAGCGAGGTTTCCGCTCGCATCATCACCCGTTATGAAAGAAAAATCAAAAAGTTCTTCTGCGGCGCAAGCTAAAAGTTCTCTTCGTCCAAATGCTCTGTCGCTAACCGAGCCAAAAACCGCGATTTGCTTACCATTATATAATTTACGCGCGAGGGAGCTTACTTCTGCGAAGCTTTCGGGAGTGTGAGCGTAATCAATAATAATATGCTTTCCGTCAATCAAATATTCCTCCATTCGCCCTTCTACACATATATTTTTGCATAGCGGTGCTATGACGCTTACATCGGTTTTCAAAAGCAACGCAGCGCTTATAATAGCCATTATTAAATTTATTGCGTTGAATCTCCCGTGCAGTGAACTACATACAACAAGCTCACCGACAGAAAACGAAGAACCGTTTTCAAGCTCCTTATAGTTATCTATTATTACGTTATTGTGATAGTAAAATCCACATTTCAAGGTTCTTTTAATTCCCGACGAAATATACGATGAGTAGGCATCATCACCGTTTATAACCGATAGTCGACTATTATACTTTGTAAAAAGCGAACGTTTGGCTCTTATATAATCCGCCCTGCTTTTGTGTTCAAATTCTCCAATATGGTCATTACCAAGCGAGGTGAAAACAGTAATAAAAAACGGAATTCCGTAAATCCTATAATCCTTCAAAGCCTGACTTGACACCTCAATTATAGCATACCTTATACCTTCTTCAAAGGCTTTCTTTAAGGCGGGAAAAATCATACAGGGTGAAGGCGTGGTGTTAGCGGTCTCAACTTTAAAATCCGATATTATTCCGAGAGTACCGATAAATATATTTCTTGCAGAAAATTTATTTAAAATCTGCGAGATAATAGAACCGGTTGTGCTTTTCCCCTTAGTGCCTGTAATTCCAACTATTTTCATAAGTTTTTCCGGATTGCCGCATATTCTAGCGCACAGTACTGCCAATGTTTTTCTTGGATTTTTAACAATTAGCACTATGCTTCCAGCGATTTTAATTTTTTTGTTTGAACATATAAAGACTCTGCATCCGCGTTTGTAAGCATCTTTGATGTAGTCCTCTCCGTTAGCTCTATTTCCTTTGATTGCAACAAAAATCGCATCTGAATCACATTCTTTTGAATTGTCACAAATTTTGTATATTTCCTTACATTCGTACTCTGTCGGTATGGATATTTTTAGCGGCTCCAGCAGTTTCGAAAGCCTCATATACCAACCCTCTTTTTAATGTTTTTAAAGGTTCTGGCAAGTCGAAAGTCGTGTATTAATTTATAGGCATATCGTCTTGCTCCCTCATAATGATTTTCATAGGGAGAATAAGAACGACCTTCCTTTGTCAGTCTCAAAATCACTTCCCTATCACTTTCTCTTTCAAGATTTTTTAAAACGGTGCTCAATTTGGGATAGTGCCAAAAAATTTCCTTGTATCCAAAATCACCTTTTATATTTTCCTTTAGAATTTCATTTTCCACAAGATATTTGGCAATATTTATTCCCGTTCCTCTCAAATAATCACAGCTGCGTCCTTGTCTGGCATTGAGTTCAAGGCAGTAGCTTATCTCGCCCTCTCGCATTATATCAAAATTAGCAATTCCGGTATAGGAAATTTTATTTAGCATTTTTATTATGGCCAGGGAGTTCATATCCAGAGGTTCGGTAATTATTGCCGAATAATTGCCGTACGAGCTGTCCCCCCTTTCTTCGAGGACAACTCTGCCAAGCGAAGCCCTCACTACCTCTCCTTTTTTGTCGGAGAAAGTTGTCAGAACATAATTTGTCGCGCTTTCATTTATTTTTTCTTGTAACAGTATTTCTCCCGTGTATCCCGACGAAAATATTCTTAACACCGTTTCTCTCGCGTCAAACTTGTTTCCCGTAAAGTAAACCTTTTTCATGCCCTTAAAAATATGCTTATAGTACTCTACGCTCGAAGCCGGCTTTATAACTGCAGGATACTCAAAGTTATTTATTTCGTCTTCAAAATTATCTTTACTGTTGATTATCAGCGTATGAGGCGTTGATATATTATTTTTAAGCAACATTTTGTGAAAACTTGCTTTATCGGTTAATTTATTGTAATCCTCTTCTCTTGGAATACAAAAAGAATAGATACCCTCTAAGGCATCCTTTATCGTATAAAGCAAGGAGAGATATGCATCGGAGCAAGGCACAAGCAAAAGGCGCGCTCCCTGATTTTTTGATGCAAAATACAAAAGTTCGGGTAAAGCGACTCTAAAATCGCCCAGTCCCGAACATTGATGTGTAGTTATAAAGCGCGAATTTTCAGTTGCTCCGCATTTGTATTTAGTGAAAACGTGGGAATTTATACCATACTCCTCTTTAAACGCCAAAGCAACGCTATAAGCATTAAGGTCTCCCCCCAAAAGCACCGGCATAAGATTTACAGGACAGGACATAGTAACCTTTCCGTTCTATTCCATTCCCTCAAAATTCCACTGTCGCAAAACTTCATAGGTGGCGATTGCCACACTATTGGACAAATTTAAACAACGGAGCGTTTTAAGCATAGGTATACGCACGCTGTATTGATAATTTGCTTCTACCAATTCGCGCGGCAATCCGACACTCTCTCGCCCAAACATTAAAAATACGTTATCGCAGTAATCAACAGACGTATGCCTTTTTTTCCCATGGGCAGAAAAGTAATATATAATCTTATCACTGTGGCTTTTCCAAAATTCATCAATACTGTCATAGTAATGAATTTCAAGCTTGTCCCAGTAATCAAGTCCTGCCCTTTTTAAGTTTTTATCCGTAATTTCAAATCCGCAGGGTTTTATTATATGAAGAACGGCGCCTGTTACGGCGCAGGTCCGAGAAATGTTACCTGTGTTTTGCGGAATTTCAGGTGAGTATAGAACTATATTTATTTTTTTCAAGGCTATTTTCCCCTTCTATATCCTTTTATATTCACTATTCTACATTAAAACCGAGTTATTTTCAATAAGTTTGCGCGTTAAATTAAAATATTTACAAATATGTATTTATTTTTGCTTATATTTGTGATAAAATATAGAATTGTATAATTAACGAAAGGAATTATTTTCCGATGGCCTTCAAACTCTTTAAATCTTACAGCGAAAAACAAATTAAAAAAATAACTCCCCTTGTGGATAAGATTGAGTCTCTCGCGGATGTTTTCAAAAGCAAGACAGACGTTGAGCTTAAAGAATATACTAATCTTTTGAAGGAACGTTTGTCAAACGGCGAAACCCTTGACGACATTCTGCCCGAAGCATTTGCCCTCGTGCGCGAAGCAGATGACAGAGTGCTTGGCAAACGTCCGTTCCGTGTTCAGCTTTTAGGCGGTATTCTCTTACACCAAGGAAGAATTGCCGAGATGAAGACGGGTGAAGGTAAAACCCTTGTTGCTACATTGCCCGCATTTCTTAACGCTCTTACCGGAAAGGGTGTGCATATAGTTACCGTCAATGACTACCTGGCAAGATGTGGCGCAGAGGAAATGGGCCGCGTTTACGCATTCTTGGGTCTTACCACAGGTCTTATTGTACACGGACAGAAGAAAAACGAAAAAAGAGAGGCTTATAACGCAGATATTACCTACGCCACCAACAACGAGCTCGGATTTGATTATCTACGCGACAATATGGTTGTTTACAAGGAAAAAATGGTGCAACGCGGTCATAATTTTGCAATAGTTGACGAGGTTGACTCAATTCTCATAGATGAAGCAAGAACTCCCCTTATAATATCCGGTGCAGGTGCGCAGTCCACCGAGCTTTACGCTATGGCGGACAGGTGTGCGCGCTCACTCACAAGGCATATAATAAAAGAAATCGATGAC
>JAZUPQ010000091.1:0-7239 GCA_045605265.1 Eubacteriales bacterium
TTCTGAGAATAACATAGCCTGTCCCCATTTATCGGTGACGTATTCTTCACGGATAGTATCAAGCCTGTGATAATTGATTTTCAGCGGCGGCAGGTCGTAGCCTTCGTCGCTATACTTAGGGTTTACATCTGACGGTTTACCGACAAACACCGCCCAACTTGCAACCCAAAGCCAAAACTCTTCTTCTTTGTGTGGGTATAAGGTCAGATTGTTAGCTTTTGTGCTGTCACGCTGAAAGAAGCGCGTTAAAGCCTGCCCTGTATCCATTATCTCCAAGTATCCGGCATAGTGAATCAGCTCTTTGTACTTGTTCGGATCAGGCGTAGCCGTTGCAACAAGCTTATACGGTACACCATTGAACTTTGTCAAAAACTCTTGATAAGTCTTTGAGCCGAAAGAACGTAGCACCGCCGCTTCATCGAGCGACGTAGCCGAGAAGTATTTAACGTCAATATCGCCGTCGCGTACTCTCTCATAGTTTGTTATCAGTATATCAGCGGTTGCGGCTTCAACTTCTGCCATTGTTCGCACATATTGCGGCGCTTCATAGCCTAATATCTGCACGGTATCGCGTGTAAACTCTTGCTTTACGCCGAGAGGCAGAATAATCAAGGCTTTACCGCCGATATGCTCTATAACGCGCTTACAAAATTCGACTTCCATAACCGTCTTACCTAAACCAAACTTAGCAAAGATAGCGCGCCGACCTCCCTTTATAGCCCACGCGACAATATCACGCTGATGAGGTAATAGCGCTGGATTCAAGCTATCAGGCGATATTTCAAATCCCGTATCTTTTGCTATTGCCATTTTTGACTTTAAGAAGTCCATATATTTGCTTTCTTCCACCTTGTTTACTTCCTTTCATTTTATTCAGCTTTGCGTTCGCTGTTATCATTGCTTTTGCGTTTTTCGCACTTACCATAGATATACCCCTCTTTGATTCTCCTTTTGCATAATACTTTCTGTCGCTTAATTTGTCACTGATCAGAATATCCGTCAACATTTTGTTGTGTCTTTTCTGTTCATTCTTCCAGCCTCCTAATCGTTATCTCGCAGCGAGGAGTGTCGGAGTATCTCTTCCGCACTGTAAGCTCCACTATCTGCGAATCGTCGTGGTATGCGATACCATTCAGCGCGTCAAGCACCGCCTTTGCGATGTTGTCGCAGTCAGGCTTCTTTGTTGGACGTAAATACCAATTAGCCATAAGGTCATGCTTTTTCTTGCTGACGCTCTTCGGAATTGCAAAGAAAGCGGTTATATAGGCTTCAAGCTCTACGCCATACTCATACGGCAGCTTGTTGCACTGTTGCTGATATGAGAGCCTGACAAGGTTCTCGAAGTTTGTAGTCTTCGCTGGCGTGTAGGCTTTGGCAAAGCCATTGACTGTGCTGAACTTTGGGCGACCCTTACCGACGGGTTCGCCCAGTACCGTGAATTTTCTCATACTGTGCCTCCTTAAAAGTTATTTATTGCGAACTTGTATTTTTCAATGTCGACTTCGTCTTTCTTATCTGCTGTGGATCCGTCGTTGCCGAAGCCGTTCCTCTCCCACGTCCTTACAGCTGCTTTCCAGTCCTTCATCGGGTTCTTGCCGACCTTCCAGCCGTTGCTTTCGTAGTAATCGAGAAAACGCTCGGGGTTGACGTTGTTGTTTCTCTCGGTGCAGTAAGCCTGGATATCCTCGAGAGAGGGTTTGACGAATTTCTTCTCTCGTGTGCGCGCGCGCTTATTAATATTTATATTAATATCTGTATCTGTATCTGTATCTGTATCTGTATCGGTGCTTTTCGTGAACGTTTGTACACGTTCGTGCACGTTCGTGTTCTCTTGTGCACGTTCTGCACGTTTCTTCTTTTCTCTCTCGAGAGCTATCTGCCTGTTCTTCTCGCACTTTGCTTCGTACTTTTCAGCGTCGCGATCAATCTGAGCAGTGATAAAGCTGAACGCCATCGACAGCATTCCGTCAGTAGTCTCTATGCGTTCACCGGTTGAGCAGTATCTTAAAAGAGCTTTTATCAGCACTCCTGCCTGCTCGTCGGTCAGCATATCCCACTGTTCAATTGAGTCCATATAGAGCATAAAGCTCTTTCTGTCCCCCACAGTATCACCTCAACCTCTTGAAAATCTTAGAACGGCATATCATCGCCATTAAGTATCTCGTAGAACTGGTCTAAGCTCTCTTCATCTGCCTTCTGTGCGAGCTTCTGAGCTGCCGTCGAAACAGTAGGCTGAGCCTGCGTCTGAGCCTGTGGCTGTTCCTGTACTCCACCGCCGTTCTCGTTTTTGCCGCCGACGAACTCGACGTTATCAACATAGACTTCCGTTGTATAGTGGGTCACGTCGCTGTGATTCTTATCCTGATACTTTCCGGTTCTGAGACTACCCTCAAGAGCGATCATCTTGCCCTTGTTGAAGTAGCGTGAAACGAACTCCGCCGTCTGTCTCCAGGCTGTACAGGTGATGAAATCAGCCTGTCTCTCTCCTGTGTTCTTATCTGCAAAACGTCTGTCAACAGCGACCGTGAAGCGGCACGATGCAATGCCGCTCGTGGTCTGCCTCAGCTCTGGGTCAGCTGTAAGTCTGCCTGTAATAATGACTTTATTCATCAATCACCAGTCCTTTACTGTCCGAGAATATCCTCGAAGCTTGTCTCCTGCTGAACAGGCGGCGCGTCCTCGACCTGCACCGGCTCGGCTTCGATAACATCAGTCTGCTGTGTGGTCTCAGGCTCTGCGGCAGGTCAACGCTTGCCGATTTTAAGATTAATTCCATTGAATTTATCTCCTTTCATATCATAGGTAATTTCTGAGCTGGGAGTATGTCTTTCTGCACCTGCTCCCAGAATTTTGATTCTTCTTCGATCAGGAATCTGATGTCTGACTCTACGTCAACTCGGTTGATTCTGTAGTGCCGAATCGTCACCCTGACCTCTCCGTCTACGTGATAGCGGATATAAGCCTTTAGTATGGCAAAATCCCAGCCTGTCGCCGCAAGCTGATGAAGTATCTGTGCATAGTAGCTCTCGGGGATCCTGTCGTCCCATTCGTCTCACTGGCTGCGGTTCTGAATCGTTGTGGTCTTTATCTCGAGTATTCCGCGCGAACCGTCGGCGGCTGTGAGCTCGCCGTCAAGCGTCGCAAAAATGAAGGGGTACTCGTCGTTGACATACATCCAGAACTCGTGGTAATCAACCTTGAACTCAGGGTAGTCCTGCTTGAAAAGCTCCCGAAGGCGAGGCTCTGCGTACTTGCCGAACTGCACCGCCCCATTGTCAGAAAGGTCAGGAGCTTCTCGCCTGCCGGTTTTCAGTTCCCACAACTCCACGTTGCTCTGGTACTTGTTCACGCCAAGAACGCACCTGGCTTCACTGCCGCCGATACCCTGTGATTGTCTCGCTTTCAGCCAGTCTTCGTGATTGCTGATTTTTAATATCATATTTCCCTCACAATCTTCTGATAAAACAGTTCGAGCAGCTCGTCGCTTATCTGCGCGAGTGCCTCGTCGATGTCTATATCGAGCACCCTGCGCTCCTGGAGTGGGATCCGTGAGAGCTTCCATATTACCGCGATGAGTTTGTTTTTCTTTGTCATATTACCTCCTTCAATTCTTCCATTGTATTTATCTTAGCGCCGCACATCTCAGGCAGATTCGCACGAACGAGAGCCTCGGCGAACGGAGGCGGAACAGCGTTCCCACAACGTGCGACCTGCTTAGTCCTCGGATATGTGTTGCCCTTGTAGTCGTGGTCGATGATATAATCGGGCGGAAAGCCCTGTGCGTTGTAGAGCTCCCTCGGCTCGAGCATACGGAGCCCGATGTCGTTTATGTAGTATGCCTCTCCGCCGATTTCCAGTATCAGCACTTCGTCGTCTGCGATAGTATATCCGCAATATGTATTGAGCATCGAACGTATCTCAGCCCAGTGACCGAGGTCGGTCTCGGGCGGATACTTGCATAGCCTTGTTCGTATCTCTGCGAAATGACCGGCGCTTGTGCAGACCGTAGGCAGAGGCTCATTCATAGGCTTGCAGTCTTCGCCGTTTCGGAGCACGCAGAGGTGAGACTCCACGAGTCCGCAGCGGTCGTGCGTTGTGACCGTTCCGAGTGGCTCCCCGCAGGCAGAGCTGTTGTCGCCGCTGTAATACTTGACGATGTGTGCCGCAGTGAGCCCGTATCGGTTCGAGGCGTCCACGGTCAATATAGGCTCTGTGAGCGCTTGCCCGCGTACCTCGTGACTTGCAGTCTCGCTGTGATACTGTATCAGGCTCGGTGCGAGCAGTGCGTTATGGTCCTTTGCGGTGACGGTGCTTATCGGTTCAGTGACCGCGCTCCCGACGATACCGCCGAAGTATTTCTGTACTGACGGTGCGATGACCGCCTGCTTGACCGTCGAGACTATCGTGCTCAGCGGCTCGTGTATGCTGTTGACTCTCGGAGCTTGTCCGTCTCTCTCTCCGTATCCAGTGGGTATGATAAACGGCTCCCGTGCCTTCAGCGTGAACTTGTCGAGTCCTCGTGCTATGCGCCGCATCGTATTCTTCGCGAGCGGCTTGTCTCGCTTGAATATCGACTTGCACGGGATAGTCCAGTCAATGCACTCCGCCGCTGTCCTGTATGGGAGCAGTCCCTCGCCGTGTGTAGGTTCGGGGAAATTAATAGGCTTACCGTCGCACCGAGCGACGAGGAAGAAACGCTTCCGAATTGTCGGCGCTCCGTAGTCGCAGGCTCTCAGCTCCTTCCACCGGACCTCATAGCCGTGCAATTTCAGTGCATTGACAAAGCTTCTGAATGTTGTCCCTATGCGGTTTTTGTCAGGATATCCGCCCTTCAGCGGTCCCCACGTCACGAACTCAGGAACGTTCTCGAGGATAATGACCCGAGGTCTGACCGTCGCCGCCCAGCGAACAGCTATCCACGCAAGCCCTCGGACGTTTTTATCGACCGGCTTTCCGCCCTTGGCTCGGCTAAAATGCTTGCAGTCGGGCGACAGCCACATCAGGGCGACAGGGTGTCCCTCGCATATCCTTCGCGGGTCGACCTCCCATACTGATTCGCAGTAATGAGTTGTCCTCGGGTGATTGGTCTTGTGCATAAGAATGGCATCGGGGTCGTGATTTATCGCGATGTCGACAGGTTTGCCCGTTGCGAGCTCAATGCCAGTGGACGCGCCGCCACCGCCTGCGAAATTATCAACGATAAGCTCGCTGAAAAAGCTATATTTTTTTTCGGCTGACATTTTTCTTCTCCTGTGGTACAATGTACCCGTAAACATTTATTTATTTTTCTTTTGCCCTTGCTTATGCGAGGGTCTTTTTATATCATACTGAGCTGTCCGTCCGGTGATATCATCACCTCCGCATCGTACTCGTTCTCGAGCCCTGTGCCTGTCAGATCTACGAGGTTTCCCACATCGTCATATGCACACGGGCGGTCTCGAAGTAGTCTGTCAGTGCTTCCGAAGCGCTCTATCATTCGAGCCTTCGTGCCGTCGTCGGTAAAGCTGTCAAGGATATACTTGTTTTTCTTGATACGAAACAGTTTGTAGAGCTCGTCCGCATATCCGAAGTGCTTCATACAGCTCTCCCACGCTTTCGGGTGAGTCTGACGCAGGATAGACAGATGATTGTCCTTGAACTGGATATCGGTACCGCACATTATACAGCCGTTGCGCTTGATGCACTGCGTTGTTCCGTCCTCGGCGGTGTAGGTCATATCGTATAGCGGTGAATACTCGCAGTTATGAAGCCGGATATATTCCCACACATCATCGTCCGTCCATAGTGCTATCGGGTTGACGGAGAAGAATCCGTTTTTATCGCCGTTGATGTGCGGTCTGTGGCTCTCGAAGATATGCCCTCGGGTTGCTATACTGATAAGACGTGAGCGGCTCTCTGCTGCCATAAGTCCCTTAACGATAACATCGACATCAAGCTCCGCCTGCTTGCGCTCGGACGGTTCTTTTTTCAACAGTTTGCAGCAGTGCTGAGAGAACTTGCACTCCCTGAGAATATCGTAGTATTCTTTCAGCTCTTCCTTGCCTGTGACCGATGCCGAATACTTTAGGAAGCACTCAATATTGATACGGTGCGCATCGAGCTTGCTTGTAGCCTTGCCGAGCAGAGGAGCGCCGTACTGCTCCACACAGTAAGCAAAGGTCTTTTTCTGCCCCTTGAAAAAGCAGTTGTGATGATTCAGGTCATATCCGCGTTTCAATGCCGCATCTATAAGAGACTTCTGTCCTTTGAGCTTTCCGTCGGGTTTGAGTATCTCATTGAGCGCGTTTTCCTCTTCCAGTTCGGCGACTATCTGCCGAGCAAAGTCATAGCGGAGCTCGTCCTCTTCAAGCCTTGACAGCTCAGTCTCGTGGAAACGGTCTCCGTAGTGCTCCGCGCCGTACTTCCGAGCGAATTTCAAACTCTCAGGGAACTCAATGCCCGTATTGCCGAAAATGCAGAGCATACGTGAGAAGTATTCGGGAAGATACCGTTCTGCGAGGTCAGCGACTACCTGAGAATCCTTTCCGCCGCTGAACGCGAGCGCTATGTTGTGCTTGCTCAGCTCAAATGCCTGTCTCAGAACCTCGACGGATATCTCAACCTTGACAGCAAGCGGAAGCTTCTGAAGCTTATAAACTTCCTTGAATGTATAGGAGGGCTTTATGTAGTCATTCATTGCTTTCCTCCCATTCCTATACGTGCAAGCACATAACGCGATAGTTCGAGCAAATCACAATCCGTTACATTTACCCGAAGTGCCGATAGCGGTGTGGAGTATGTTATCTCCACAAATTCGTCGCCGTCATCGACAACAAATTCAGCGTAGAGTATACTGTGGTTGATAGCGTCGAGTAGCGGGTAGAGCTTTGTCTCCACAAACAATTCTTTATCGTGCCGTTCTTTAGCCTTCTTTTCTTCTTTTGTCATTTTTCTACCTCCTCCCAGAGCACAGCTCTATTCTGCTTAACAGCGCGTTCGCGCCTCTTAGCCGCATAGGCTATCTGTCTGTACTTCTCGCGGCGCTCTGATGTAACGATTTCCTCAAGGTTGCATACCTCAGCTGCAAGCCGAGCAGTCAACCCGGCGAAGAGCAGCATCGCAAGGCAAATCAGTCCTTCATACATAGTTGTTTCTCCTTTCATATTACGCCCACAATCGAAAAGCTCCCGAACGTCCAGCCGGGATCAAGCGTTATCTGCTTTACCGCCTCATACAGGTTGAAGTCGGAGGCCAAGCGGT
>JAZUPQ010000092.1:0-4934 GCA_045605265.1 Eubacteriales bacterium
CGCGGCGCATCAATAGGACACGTCTCACCGGAAGCGGTAAGTGGCGGAGCAATCGCATACGTCAAGGACGGTGACATTATCTCAATAAATATCCCGGAATATAAAATCGAACTCAAAGTTTCTGATGAAGAACTCGAAAAAAGAAAAGCACAAATGCCTATCAAGAAAAAGAAAAACATAACGGGTTATCTTAAACGCTATTCCGCTATGGTTAGTTCTGCGGACAAGGGTGCGATAATCAATGTATAAATCCTAAAAACGAGCAGAAAGGAATTCGAATATGCCAATGACAATGACTCAAAAAATACTGGCTTCTCATGCAGGGCTTGAAAGTGTTGAGGCAGGACAGCTTATATTAGTCGATGTAGACAGAGTACTCGGAAACGATATAACCTCTCCTGTGGCAATAAGAGAGTATGAGAAAATAGGTGTTGCCGGTGTTTACGACAAAGATAAAGTTACGATGGTAATGGACCACTTCGCTCCTAACAAGGACATTAAAGCGGCGGTGCAGTGTAAAATGTGCCGTGACTTTTGCGAGAGGGAAGATATTACTCATTTTTACGACGTAGGACGGATGGGTATTGAGCACGCCCTATTACCTGAAAAGGGTTTGGTAATACCGGGCGATGTGGTTATAGGCGCGGACTCTCATACCTGTACATACGGTGCTCTCGGCGCGTTTTCAACAGGCGTAGGTTCCACAGATATGGCTTGCGGTATGGCGACGGGAAAGGCGTGGTTTAAGGTTCCTTCTGCTATAAAGTTCATACTAAAAGGAAAATTTAATAAATACGTTTCGGGCAAGGATTTAATACTTCATATCATTGGCAAAATTGGAGTTGACGGCGCGCTTTATAAATCAATGGAATTCGTGGGAGAGGGAGTTTCCTCTCTGACAATTTTTGATAGGCTGACAGTTGCGAATATGGCAATAGAAGCAGGTGCAAAAAACGGAATCTTCCAAGTTGACGATATTACGGTAAATTACGTAAAAGAACGCTCAGACAGAGAAATAAAGATTTATATCGCAGACGATGATGCTGTATACGATGCAATTTATGAAATTGATTTGTCGGAAATCAAATCAACAGTAGCATTTCCACACCTACCTGAAAATACGAGAACGATAGATGAAGTAGGAGATATAAAAATCGATCAGGTTGTAATCGGCTCCTGCACTAACGGTTACTATAAAGACTTAGCAGAGGCTGCGGAAATTCTCAAAGGCAAGAAGGTTGCCAAAAACGTCAGAGCAATTATCATTCCCGCCACACAGGATATATATCTTCGCGCTATGGAAAGCGGACTGCTCAAAACGTTCATTGAGTCAGGCTGCGTGGTTTCAACACCAACATGCGGTCCTTGCCTTGGAGGATATATGGGAATTTTGGCGGCCGGAGAAAGAGCGGTCGCAACAACAAACCGCAATTTTGTCGGTAGAATGGGAGACGTAAAGAGTGAGGTGTATCTTGCTAGCCCTGCAGTTGCCGCCGCCAGCGCGGTAATGGGAAAAATAGCAAATCCTTGCGATGTGATGAAATGACTAGGGGGAAAAAATGATGAAATACAATGGAAAAGTAATAAAATACGGCGACAACGTTGATACCGACGTGATTATCCCCGCGAGATATCTCAATACTATTGATAAAAAAGAACTCGCCTCTCACTGTATGGAGGATATTGATAAAACCTTTGCATCAAGAGTAGAATCGGGTGATATAATGGTCGCAGGGACAAATTTCGGATGTGGCTCATCTCGTGAGCACGCCCCCATAGCCATAAAGGAAAGTGGAATTTCTATCGTAATTGCAAAGAGCTTCGCGAGAATTTTTTACCGCAATTCGATAAATATAGGTCTTGCGATTTTGGAATGTGAAGATGCGGTCGATAATATCTCGGAGGGTGATAAGCTTGAGGTTGATTTGGATAAGGGAATTATAACAAACCTTACCCAAGGAAAAACCTTTAAAACAAAACCTTTTCCCGAGTTTATTCAAAAAATAATAGAAAACGGCGGTCTGATAGAGAGCATCCGTTGCGGAGACGTAAAATAAGGAGGGACTATGAATTTAAATATTGCGCTTTTAAAGGGCGATGGAATAGGCCCTGAAATAGTTGACAGCGCTGTAAAGGTACTGGCAGCGGTATGTAAAAAATACAAACACAACGTAAATTTTACCCCCTACGATATAGGCGGGGTGGCGATAGATAAATACGGAGAGCCTCTGCCGGAGGCAACCGTCAAGGGCTGTCTGGCTTCCGACAGTGTCCTTCTAGGCGCGGTAGGAGGTCCAAAATGGGATAATCTTTCGGGAAATCTGCGTCCCGAGAAGGCGCTTTTGGGAATAAGAAGCGCTATGGGGTTATTTACAAATTTACGCCCGGCAAAGCTTTATCCCGCGCTTAAAGACGAATGTCCGCTGAGAGCAGATATTGTAGAAAACGGATTTGATATTATGATAGTACGCGAGCTTACGGGCGGAATATATTTCGGCGAGAGAGGCATGCGGCAGGGAAGATACGGAGAGGAAGCCTACGACACCGAAAGTTATAGCCGTATGGAGATTGAAAGAATTGTAAGAGTGGCATTTGAAACTGCCGGAAAACGAAGGAAAAAACTCGTGAGTATAGACAAGGCAAACGTGCTTGAAACCTCTCGTCTGTGGAGAAAAATCGTTCACGAAATAGCATCGGAATATCCTGATGTAGAATGTTCGGATATGCTTGTAGACAACGCTGCTATGCAGCTCGTGAGGAATCCGTCTCAGTTCGATGTAATTGTGACGTCGAATATGTTTGGAGACATTCTTTCGGACGAGGCATCGCAAATTACCGGCTCTATCGGTATGCTTCCATCAGCTTCAATTAACGAAACAACTCGCGGCTTATACGAGCCAATTCACGGTTCGGCGCCGGATATAGCCGGTCAGAATAAGGCAAATCCAATCGCCACAATTCTGTCAGGAGCGATGATGCTTTTATATTCTTTCAATTTGAAAGAGGAGTCGGATGCTGTGATAAAAGCAGTCGATACCGTTCTTAATAATGGTTACAGAACGTTGGATATAGCGCGCGGAAAAGAGGCGCTTTCCACCTCTGAAATAACAGAAAAAATAATCGAGTGTATCTGAATATGAATAATAAATTTCAAAAAATTCACCTTGAACTTTTAATGTCAAGCGTATTTTTAAATCTGCTGAACAAACCCTTGTTTAAATATTTTTCAAATTACGTAAACGCTAAAAATCAAGAAGAAAAGATAAATTTTTATGCAAAATTTGTGGCAGAAATATATAATGATGGCGCATCTTTGACCGACCTTGTGTCGAGGCTTGTATTCGAGGATGAGAATGTTTACATAAAAAAACGCGCTAATTTTAAAAGTATAGATTTGAATATAAAGACTGCCCTTGATCACGAGCTTCAAGTCCTCTCAAAATTTGCATCGTTAAAGTCGGAGGACTTTAAATCAGATATGGGGCTTGAGTATGTCAGTCCTTTTGATTCGCGAGAAGTTAATTTGTGCGAAACCTATAAAGAACGGATAGTAAATATTAAAAAATACGGGTACGGAATTTTCTCTCAACACGGAATGTTCAGGATATCTGATAATCGTGAAATCGAGCCTATCGTCAGCGCGGATAAGGTAGATGTAAGTTCATTTGTCGGATATGAATTTGAAAGAGAAAAGGTTATAAATAATACCCGTGCTTTCATCGAGGGAAGACCTGCCGCCAACACGCTTTTGTACGGCGATGCGGGAACGGGAAAATCTTCCACGGTAAAAGCCGTGGCGAATATGTTTTTTGATGACGGAATCAGGCTTATAGAGCTGCGTAAGGACCAACTTTCCTTACTGCCGTTCATCATGGGAAAAATAAGCGAAAATCCGCTTAAATTTATAATATTCATAGATGATTTGTCATTTAATCAAAGCGATGACAATTTCAGTATGCTGAAAGCCGCGCTTGAAGGCTCAGCCTCCGCTAAGGCTGAAAATGCGGTAATCTACGCCACGAGCAACAGACGGCACATAGTTAGGGAAAGTTTCAAGGATCGTGACGGAGATGATGTTCACCGCAACGATACAATTCAGGAAACTCTGTCGCTTTCGGAACGCTTTGGTTTGACGGTTATGTTCCAAAGACCGAATAAGAATCTCTATATTGAAATAGTGCATGAGCTTGCAAAACGCAATGGGATAAAGAAGGATAACTCCGCTTTGGATATAGAAGCAGAGGCTTTTGCTCTTAAAAAGGGCAATCGTTCTCCTCGTTGCGCCGAGCAGTTTGTCAGAAGTTTGATGTAAGGAGAAGTAAAATGCTCACACTTGATAATGTATATAAAGCAAGTTACGTATTGAAGGATATTGTTCGAAAAACCGACGTAATCTACGCGCCCAAACTGAATTGCGATTCGCAAATTTATCTTAAAACGGAGAATTTACAGATAACGGGTTCATTTAAAGTCAGAGGCTCGTATTATAAGATGTCTCGACTTACTCCTGAGGAAAGAGAGAAGGGAGTGATTGCCTGTTCTGCCGGAAATCACGCGCAAGGTGTCGCGCTTTCTGCGCAAAAGAACGGTATTAAATCGGTAATCTGTCTTCCCGACGGCGCGCCGATCTCTAAGGTCGAAGCAACAAAAAGCTATGGCGCAGAGGTCTGTCTTGTGCAAGGTGTTTATGATGACGCGTACCGGAAGGCTTTGGAGTTGAGAGACGAAAAAGGCTATACCTTCATTCACCCGTTTGACGATGAAGACGTAATCGCCGGACAGGGAACTATTGCCCTCGAAATTACGGAGCAAATCCCGGATCTTGACGTAGTTATCGTGCCAATAGGTGGGGGAGGATTGATATCGGGTATTGCCTTTACATTAAAAGCTCTCAATCCGAACGTCAAGGTTTACGGAGTACAAGTCGGATCGTA
>JAZUPQ010000093.1:0-7590 GCA_045605265.1 Eubacteriales bacterium
GATTGCTGTGCTAAAATAACTTGAAAGATAGGAGGAGTTAAATATGAAAAATGTATTCGCTCTTGATATGACAGACGGCAATAACGGAGCTTTTGACGGGCAAAATTATGTTACCCGCACCGTCAGCGATGAAATTTTAGAGAAAAATAATAACAATATCCAAAAATACGAAGAACTTGAAAGGGCATCCGCTCTGCCGCTTTGGGCAAAAATCATCAAATACGTCCTGTTGATAGCGGGAATTGTGCTTTTAGCAGGCATAATCAAAGCAGTTAGCGGCGAGGGAAGCTTAGCGCAGAATTTTGAGAACGGATTTGAAAACGCCCCATATATTTTCATTCTTTGTCCGTTGCTTTTTATCGGATTTGCAGTTGTTAAGGTATATGAAAAAAACAAATCGGGCGAGGTCGTGAACGGCGAGGAGTTAGTAAATCTTCAAAATGAGAGCGATGCTCTTATCGGTGAGATAAAAAAAGAACTCGAAATACCCGAAGACGCAGAGAAAATTGACATACTTTGCTACGCATATAAGATTGATAAAACAGGTGAAAATAAGCAGTACAGCCCCCACGCAAGCCATACCCCAATGCAGATGTATATATATAAAGATGAATGTAATCTGTACGTAGCAAACTACAACGACGTATTTGCATTTCCTCTTTCAAGCGTTGGCGAAATTACCGAGCGAGAGGAAAAAATCTCTCTCATTTGCTGGAATTATGATGATGACATAAACGAGGGAAGATTTGCAAAATACAATATGACCTACGATAATTACGGTATCATCTTGGCAAAAGGATACGCCTCATTGGCAATAAAAACCGACACAGAGGAAGCAGAAATTCATATTCCTCTTTACGAGCTTGAAGTCCTGAAAGCTCTACTCGAAAAATAATAAGCAACAAAAACGCGAGCAGAATAACCCCATCGTTGATGGAATGGTTAAATCTGCCCGCGTTTAAATATTTACATTATTTCAGAATGAATTTTGCAAAGCTCTTTTTACCGCGTTTGATTAAAACGCCGTTTTTGAGTTGTTCTTTCGTAACTGTCGCTCTAACATCTGAAAGCTTTTCGCCATCGAGAGTTACACCGCCTTGTTCAATAGCACGTCTGGCCTCTGATTTTGAAGGAACCATCTTGCCCAAAACAAGCAGGGAGTTTACGTCAATGGCATCTGATGCGAGCATGCTCTCCTGAACCTCAACCGAAGGGGTGAGCGCGCTGTCGCCTGCGCCGTAAAGAGCGCGAGATGCCTCTTTGGCTTTTCTCGCTTCTTCTTCGCCGTGAACGAGCTTTGTGAGTTCGTAAGCGAGTATTTCCTTTGCCTCGTTGAGCTTTGCGCCCTCCCAGGAGTCCATCTTGTCAATTTCTTCAAGAGGAAGGAAGGTGAGCATTCTTATACATTTAAGAACGTCCTTGTCGCCTACGTTTCTCCAATATTGGAAAAATTCGTAAGGAGAGGTCTTGTTGGGGTCTAACCACACTGCGCCATTGGCAGTTTTGCCCATTTTCTTACCCTCTGAATTGAGAAGAAGGGTGATCGTCATGGCATAAGCATCTTTTCCGAGCTTCTTTCTGATCAATTCAGTGCCGTAAAGCATATTCGACCATTGATCGTCACCGCCGAACTGCATATTACAGCCGTAGTTTGAGTACAAGTGATAGAAGTCGTAAGACTGCATAATCATATAGTTAAATTCAAGGAAGGAAAGTCCTTTTTCCATTCTCTGCTTGTAGCACTCTGCGGTGAGCATTCTGTTTACAGAGAAGCACGCGCCTACGTCGCGCAAAAGCTCGATATAGTTAAGCTTCAAGAGCCAATCGGCGTTGTTAACCATAATTGCCTTGTCATCGCCGAATTCGATAAACTTTTCCATCTGCTTTTTAAAGCAATCGCAGTTGTGCTGCATTGTTTCGGGAGTCATCATAGATCGCATATCGCTTCTTCCCGAGGGGTCTCCTATATAGCCCGTACCTCCGCCAATCAAAACGATAGGGCGGTTACCTGCCATTTGAAGTCTTTTCATAAGACAAAGAGCCATAAAGTGTCCAACGTGAAGGCTGTCGGCAGTAGGGTCGAAGCCTATGTAGAAAGTCGCCTTTCCATTGTTAACAAGCTCTCTGATTTCATTCTCATCTGTTACCTGCGCTATGAGCCCGCGGGCAACGAGTTCGTCGTAAATTTTCATTTCTAAATCCTCAATTTGAATTCATTATATCGTTTATTATATAATAATATTTTTGTTTTGTCAATGCGAAATCTAGCAAATAGTGAAATATCCGTCATAAGCTACGGTAAAGCCTTGGGATTTTGCCACCTCTGAAAGTTCTTCGTGTATAGAACGCCGTCTGTCGGTCGGTATATGGCACAGAATAAATTTGGTGTCGTCTCCGCAAACCTTCGCGTCTTTAAGAATACTCCTTTGTCTAATTGCATCTTGCAGATTGCTGTGCTGCATATTTTTCGCCGAATAATCGCGATTTTCGAGCGCGCAATCCATTATCATCATATCGATTTTTTCCTGTTTTAACAAATTCCAGGATGCCAAGTTGATTCCGCCGCCGTCAAGGGCGTAAAAAAGTGTCTTTTCTTTGGAAATCACAAAATTAAAGCACACCTCAGCGCTGTCTTCAACAACGTGATTTGCAGGTAAGGGCAGTATTCTGTATTCCGCTAATTCAATAGGCATAAACGGAAGAAGCTCAACAACCTCAATTTTGGGATTTTCGGGAATCAAGGCAAGTACGTCGCCGCTTGCAAAAACTCTGATTTTCCTCTTTGAAGAGAGCTTTTCCAGAGCCTCTACCGAAAAGTGTCCCGAATGAGAGTGGGATATAAAAACTTCGCTGACAGTCTTGAAAATTTCTGAAAATCCAAGAGCATTGGCGCAGTCGAAAATGTCGGCAGGAGCATCAATAATTATCCGTTCGTCAATAACAACTCCGCCGCGCCGTCTCAAATCGAAGGAGCATTTCTTTTTAACCTTACATTCTCCGTATCCTGTGCCGAGAAATCTTATCTTCATTTACCTTAACCTTTCAATTTCGTAAACACATATATGGCGATAAGCCTCGCCCTTTTCGTAAAATCCTACTCCGTGATTTACAGAGTTGGGCTCACTCTGGGTTTCAAGGCAGAAAGCGCCGTACGCCGGCATAGGTCTGCCGCCTTTAAAGAGTTTTCTGCTTTCCGTGGGCGGAACGTAGAATTGCAATCCGTTTTGGTCCGTGTAGACGTTCAATGCAAGCTCACCGTTGTCCACTCTTGCTACGAGTCCGGCCTTGGTTTCTCCGAAATTTTTAAAAATTTTCGGCGCAGTTATGAAATTGTTGTCGTAATGAGTGAAATAATCATCTATTCTTTCCCCAATAGTACGGACGCTTGTGAAATCAAAGGGAGTGCCGATGACGGAGGGCCTTTTTCCCGTAGGAATGAGCAAAGCATCAACCTCGGTGTAGCGCTCTGCATAAATCACCGCGCTGCAGTTCTTTATATCACGGTCGAAACCGTTAAGATTGAAATAGGCGTGATTGGTTAGGGAAATAGGAGTTTTACCCTCGGGAATAGCAGTATATTCAATTATCAGAGCAGTCTTTTCCAAAGTGTAGGTAACTTCAACCTTCAAATCAGCAGGGAATCCGTCCTCCCCGTCGTGAGAAAGATAGGAAAGAGTTATAGAGCTTTCACCGACCTTAACCACATCAAAAATTTTTCGCGAAAGTCCGACACCGCCGTGGAGACAGTTGCCGTTGTTGTTCGCGGTGAGGTCAAACCTCTTGCCGTCCATCGTGAAAGCAGCTCCGGCGATGCGGTTAGCCACTCTGCCCACCAACGCCCCTTGGTACGAGTTGTCGTTTAAGTAGCCGTCAAGGTTATCGAATCCACATATAATATCTCGTCCGAAAACGGTGAATTTTGTAATCGTAGCCCCTTTTGTTATTATCTCAACAGAAGCATCGTCGCTGCTCAGTGTATAAGCGTAAATCTCGATACCTTCGGGATTCTTGCCGAATAAAAATTTCCTCATATATCTCTCCTTGATGTTATACGTTAATTTTACCATAAAGAAAAATGAAAGTAAATAGAAAGTTTTAAAAATGTTGACTTTTCTTTTGTACTGTGGTATTATTTAAGTATAAATTCAACAAAAGGATAAAACGGACGTGAAAAAGGTTTGTATAGTAATAAACGGTGGCGGAGGTGTAGGAAAAGATACGCTCTGCGACCTTGGCGCAAAGCATTTCAAAGTGATAAATATATCTACGATTACTCCGATTAAAGAACTTGCCGCCATGGCGGGCTGGAAGGGAGAAAAGACAGATAAGGCAAGAAAATACTTGGCAGATTTGAAAGCGCTATGTGTTGCATATAACAATTTTCCGACCGAATGGGCGCTTGTCAGATACAAAGAATTTCTTCTCTCCGATTCGGACATACTTTTTGTACATATCAGAGAGCCGGAGGAGATTGCTAAATTTGTAGAAGCCACGGAAGGCAGAGCTAAAACCTTGCTTGTCAGAGCGAGCAACCGACTTAAAAGATCAGCCTACGGCAACGCAGCCGACGATTGCGTGGAAAATTATAGCTACGATTATTATTTCTCAAATGACGGCAGCATAGAGGAGTCAGAGAGGGAATTTACAAGCCTTCTCTCCAAAATTTTAACGGAGTGATTATATGAATAAAAACGAAGCCAAGGCGAGAATTGAATATTTGAGCCGAGAAATAGAGCGCAATTCCAAGCTTTATTATGAGAACGACGCCCCCGAGATTTCAGACTATGAATACGACGCGATGTTCAGGGAACTGTCCGACCTTGAAAAAGAGTTTCCGGAATTTGACTTTCCCGCCTCGCCAACGAAAAGAGTTGGAGGAAAGGCGCTTGATAAGTTTATCAAATTCACTCACAGTGTTAAAATGGGCAGTCTTACAGACGTTTTTTCCGAGGAGGAGCTAAAAGATTTCGTTGATAAAATCGGCGAAATTCTGGGCGAGGATACCGAGTATTCGGTAGAGCCTAAAATCGACGGACTATCCGTGTCATTGATTTATGAAAACGGCGTGTTTGTCAAAGGAGCAACTCGCGGCGACGGTCTCGTCGGAGAGGACGTCACCGAGAATCTGAGAACTGTTAAGTCCATACCGCTGAGACTTACCGAGAATCTGCCTTACCTCAATGTGCGAGGTGAGGTATATATGTCGCGCGCGGTGTTCGAGGAGCTTAATAAAACGAGAGAAGCGGAAGGACAGCCGCTCTTCGCCAACCCAAGAAATGCCGCGGCAGGCTCACTTCGTCAACTCGACTCCAGGATTGCCGCCTCGCGCAAGTTGGACATCTTCATATTCAATTTGCAGGAAGGCTCGCTTTACGGCGATGGCAGAGCCTGTGTGACTCATAGCGAGTCGCTCGAAAGACTTTCGCAGCTTGGCTTTACTTGTCTGCCTCATACCGACGTTGTCAAAGGCTATGAAAAAGCGGTCTCTCACGTGAGAAAGCTGGGCGAAATGCGTCCCGAACTTTCTTTTGATATGGACGGCGCGGTAATAAAAGTTAATAACCTGCAAGATAGAATAAAGGTAGGCGAGGGAACAAGTACGCCCAAGTGGGCTGTGGCTTATAAATATCCTCCGGAGGAGAAGAATACCAAGCTTCTTTCTATTGAAATTCAAGTAGGCAGAACGGGTGTCCTTACCCCCATAGCCAATCTAGCGCCCACCAGACTTGCGGGAACGACAGTCTCCCGCGCAACTTTACACAACGTTAATTTCATAAACGAACTTGATGTTCGCGTGGGCGATACAGTAACCGTGAGAAAAGCGGGAGAAATCATTCCCGAAATTATTGGAAGTATAAAAGGGGAGCGCACAGGTGCAGAGCAAATTTTTGAAATGCCAACCCACTGTCCCTCTTGCAGCCATCCCGTAATCAGAGACGACAGCGGCGAGGGAGCGCAAATCAGATGTGTCAACCCCAACTGTCCTGCTCAACTCTCCCGCAGCATAGTGCATTTCGCCTCTAAATCCGCTATGAACATAGACGGACTCGGACCTCAGGTAGTGGACTTGCTTTTGAAAAACGGAAAAATAAAGGATTATTGCGATCTCTACACGCTTACCGTTGAGGACATCGAAGGTCTCGACCGAATGGGTAAAAAAAGCGCGCAAAATCTTGTAAATGCCATAGAAGCATCAAAAAACCGCGGCCTTGAAAAGCTGCTTTTCGCCCTTGGCGTAAGACAGGTTGGCGAGGTAGCCAGCGAGGAAATCGCAGGAAGAATGAGAACTCTAGATGCCTGTTTTGAAGCCACGGCAGAGGATTATTCCGCCATTGAGGACATAGGCGAAATAACCGCTAAATTCCTCGTAGATTTCTTTAAGGATCAGCGCACCAAAGAAATTTGCCAACGCCTCAAAGACTTAGGTGTAAAAATCGAATCTACCGCAGAGCCGAAGCTTGACGTTCTATCGGGATTGACCTTTGTCCTTACAGGCACTCTGCCCACAATGACTCGCGATGAGGCAAGCGACCTGATCAAGAAAAACGGCGGTAAGGTATCATCCTCCGTCTCCAAAAAAACTTCTTACGTACTCGCCGGTGAAGAAGCGGGAAGTAAGCTCACTAAAGCCAAAGACCTCGGCGTAAAGATAATTGACGAAGCCGAATTTTTGCAGATGATAAAATAATCAAAACAAAACCCTTGAAATACCGTCGGGAATTTCAAGGGTTTTTAATTACTTCAAATAGTTTATGAGATTTTCAAGTACAGGCTCGAATTTTGCTCCGTACCAATGGTTTGTCTCTGTTTGCGTGGCCTTGATGCAGTCAACTGTATAGTCAGCGGCGATTTTTGCGCTTTCATAAGCGCTCTTACCGCGCATCATTGAGCCTACAAAGGCAGATGCGTAGATGTCGCCTGTACCGTGGCAGCTGTTGGGGAGAAATTCGTGTTCGTAGTATTGTTCGTTTTCGCCCTCGACTACCAAAATTCCCGTTCTGCCTTCCTTATAGGAAACGCCCGTGAGAATAATGTTATTGCAGCCAAGCTCTTTGAGCTTTGTTACAATTTCCTTTATGTATTGACTGTCATATGCGGTTTTAAAATCAACTCCGGTCAAAAAACAGGCCTCTGTTATATTGGGTATAATATAGTTCGCCGCTTTTGAAAGTCTTGACATAGCTGCAACATATTCTTCGTCAAATCCGGGATAGAGCTTTCCGTTGTCTGCAAAGGCAGGGTCTACAAAGAAAGTTCCGCTTTCTGAAAGTGTACCTTCAACAATATCCAAAACGTAGTCAATTTGCTTCACACTGCCGAGATATCCGGTATAAATCGCCTCAAATTTGAGGTTTTCTTTTTGCCAATGGGCGTTAATTTTAGGCATATCGTCGCACAAATCTCTGAACGTGTAGCCGGAAAATCCGGCTGTATGAGTAGAAAGCACGGCAGATGGGAGTATCGAGGTTTCCAGTCCGCAGGCTGATAAAATAGGCAGCGCAACTGTCAGCGAGCATTGACCTACACAGGAAATATCCTGAATGGTAAGAAGTCTTTTGTCTTTCATCTTTTCAATCTTTTACAATACCT
>JAZUPQ010000094.1:0-11864 GCA_045605265.1 Eubacteriales bacterium
TCATCGTATGCCTCCTAAACTGTACTGGTAAGGAAAGAATTTTTCGCTTCCGAAACCATTATATAATTTTTTGCACCCTTTGTCAAGTTGTCACGGGAAATTTACAAATATTCCAAAATAACTGCAAAAATCTCCAAAAACCGATTTAAGCAAAATATGACAAATTTTATGCTTCAAGCAATCAAAAAGTCGAAAAATGTAAACGATAATAGTCAAATTAGCTCGAAAACGACATAAAAATCAATAAAAAAGCAAAAAAATTTTCAATCCGGAAAATCCGAAGCTTGAAATTTTTGCATCAAAAAAAGCGGTTTGAGAATAAATATATGAAATTCTCGTTGACTTTTTTTGTTTTTAATGCTATAATGTTTTGGGATATTATATCAAACCGAAATATGCGCTTTTCAAATTAAGCAAGAATTGAGGATTATTTTGTGGAATTTATAAGAAAAAACAAACGGAAAATGATTTTGTATCTGGTGGACTTGGTTATATTTACTCTGATGTACGCCTTTTCCTTTGTTTCGGATTACATAACAGACGGAGCTGACGTATTGTTTGCACAGCTGCCAAGGCACCTTGCAAACTACGGCATTTTTCTTGCCTGTATTACGATTGCAAGACTGCTGATTGACACCTACTCGCATATATGGAGATACGTTAATTCCAGAGCCTATATGGAGATGGTTTTGGCGGACGCCTTCGGAGGACTTGCAGCCCTGATAGTCACCCTTATTGTGAAATACGCCTACATCAGCCCGTGGAAGAGCGTGGCGGTGGTTGCGTCCAGCTGTCTTGTGTCGCTTTTTTCGAGATTCGTCTATCAGGAGATGCACAAGAGAAATTCAACCGGACAGTCTAATATGCAGGGCGCAAAAAAGTCCGTAGCTATTATTGGCGCGGGCCTGATTGGCTCGCTTTTGGCAGAGGAGCTTATCTTTTATAAGGGCTCAAAGTACGCGCCGCTGTTTTTTATTGACTCGGATATAAGCAAAAGCGGAAACCGTGTTTCCGGCCTGCCCGTTTATCCAAGCGGCGAGGCGGGACTCGAACAGATAAAAAAACAGGGAATTGATGAAATAATCGTCGCTATAACGAAGCTTTCAAACGAAAAGGCGAAGGAAATTTTCGAGTTCTACGGCAAGGCGGGCTGCAAAATCAGCATTTACGACTACCCCTTGCAGCACAAAGGCGCAAAGGAAGAAAAGAAAAGAGTAATTCGAGAATTTAAAATCGAGGACCTACTCTTCCGCGACACGATAGCTCTCGTAGATGAGCGCACCCGTGATTTTTACAGCGGCAAGGTAATTATAGTCACGGGCGGCGGAGGCTCAATCGGCGGAGAGCTGTCAAGACAGATTGCGAAATGCAGACCGAAGCAGCTCATCATCTTCGATATATACGAGAACAACGCGTACGATATACAGCAGGAGCTGAATGCCATACACGGCGAGGAGCTCAATCTGGTTGTGGAAATCGGGTCGGTCAGAGACAGACAGAGGCTTGACGCGGTATTTTCACATTACAAGCCCGACGTGGTTTTCCACGCCGCAGCGCATAAGCACGTTCCGCTTATGGAACATTCTAATTGCGAAGCAATTAAGAACAATGTTTTCGGCACGTACAATACCGCCGATATGGCAGAGAAGCACGGCGCGAAAAAGTTTATTCTTATCTCCACCGACAAGGCAGTTAACCCCACTAATGTAATGGGCGCAAGCAAGCGTATGTGCGAGATGGTAATAAGGTGCCGCAACAACAGTAAGACCACGTTCAGCGCGGTCAGATTCGGAAACGTTCTGGGCTCAAACGGCTCGGTAATTCCCCTGTTCCGCCGTCAGATTGCGGAGGGAGGCCCGATAACGCTTACAGACAAGCGGATAGTGCGTTACTTTATGACTATTCCCGAGGCGTCGGGACTCGTTATGCAGGCGGGCGCTATGGCAGACAAGGGCGAGCTTTACGTGCTTGATATGGGCAGACCGGTGAAGATTTTAGACCTTGCCGTTAATATGATAACCCTTTCGGGCTTCAAGCCATACGAGGATATTGATATCAAGGAGGTAGGACTCCGCCCGGGAGAAAAGCTATATGAGGAGCTCATCGTTGACAGAGAGCGTATGCAAAAGACGGACAACGACTTGATTTTCATTGAGCACGAGGAGTTTCTGTCAAGAGAATTGGTTGAGGAGAAGATAAATATGCTCCGCGAGGCAGTTCTCAATAACGAGACTGAAATCGCCGCGCAAGAGATTACAGAGGTTCTCAAAAAGGCCGTTCCGACCTTTAAATCTCCTGTGGAAATTAACGAGTCTGCGGAAGAAAGCGATGAGATGAAAAACATCGTTAGAGTGTAAAATGTAAACATAAGTATGAAAAAGCAACAAAAAAGCCGTCATTTCTGACGGCTTTTTCTATGTGATAATTTTAGATTGCGTATAGCATCAAAGGGATTTCAGATACTTAATCGACTTCTCCGCACATTCAAGAGGGGACATATCAAGGCAGGGGGAGTCCTGCTCAACGACAACCCATTGTGCGCCGGCAGCTTCACAAGCCGCGAGAATTTCGGGTATGGATTGTTTGCCCATTCCGACAGGTCGGAATTCGAATTTTCGAGCATCGTATTCAATCTTCTTTTCGGTTTTGTTGCTTATGAGGTCGTACATATTTTCGGTCTTTGAGCCTATAAAATCCTTCAAGTGAACGATGTTTGCTCTGCCTGTGTATTTTCTCACGTACTC
This sequence comes from Eubacteriales bacterium, assembly GCA_045605265.1. GTDB lineage: Bacteria > Bacillota > Clostridia > Oscillospirales > CAG-272 > UBA1740. Next base: position 2,745 of record JAZUPQ010000094.1, read on the forward strand.
GGAGGGGTCAACACCGCCTACGTTGAGCCAGCAGGTATCAAGCTCGGTTTCAAGCAGTTCTGAGGGAATTGATTCAAACATAATATCAAGTCCGCGCTTTTCGCCAACGAAATTCAGCTCAAAATCGTGGTTGTGGTAGCAGAGCTTCATACCGAGAGCGTTGCATTTTTTGCCAAGCTCCTTGCAAATTTCCACAAACTCGTCAAAGGCCTCTCCGTCCGGTCTGTATTTTGAAACGATAGAGGGAATAACCATAAACTTACAGCCGAGCTTTGCGTAATTTTTAAGCAAATTTTGGTCGCTTAGCATATCATCGATTGATACGTGGGCGGAAATAGGGTTAAGCCCGTATTTTTCGCACCAGGCCTTAACATCCTCAAAGCTGTTGCCGTGCAGTCCGGCGAACTCAACGCCGTCATATCCCATTTCTTTTACCTTTTTGAGAGTACCCTCAAAATCGGCCTTCATATCCATTTTAATCGAATATAGCTGTAATCCAACAGGAAATTTCATAATACACTCCTTAAATTTCGGGAATTTCAATCTCGATTTCGCGACCGAGAGAGTTAGATTTTACGATACCGTCAATAATAGCCTGGTTGTAGAGAATTTGGCTTGAAGGAACGGTAGCAGTACCGCCGTTTTTAACAGCGTCAAGGAATGAGCGGAGCTTCTTATAGAAAAGCGACTCGGTGTTGTTAATCATCGGAACTTCGTATTTAACCTGTCTGCCGGCAACATCCTTGTAGATTGTGAGAGGCTTGATGAATTCGCCGTTCCAGCACTCAACCTCCGGATTTGCGGGGATTCTCAAACCGCCCTTCGTACCGAGAATGAGAGCGTCGCCGCAGGTGTCCATATTCATAGCCCAGGAAATACGGAAGTCGAGAATGATACCGCCTTCAAGACGAACGAAGCCTGCCGCAAAGTCGTCAACGCCGAAGAGCTTTGCGTATTCAGCGGGCTTTCCGTCACCCGTGTAGTAATCGGGGTTCGTGCCAAAGAAGTTAGAGGTGTAGCCGGAAACCGTGAGAGGCTTCGGATAGCCTACTGCGTTAAGGAGCATATCGAGAGAGTAGCAGCCGATGTCTCCCATAGCGCCGATACCGGCGGTCTCGTTTTCGATGAAGGAAGTACCGCGTACGGTTGGAATACCGTGTCTTCTTCCGCCGCCTGCTTGAAGATAATAAATCTTACCAAGCTCGCCGGAATCAACGATTTTCTTTATCATCTGCATATTTGCGCCCATTCTTGGCTGGAAGCCGATAGTCAGGATTTTACCCGACTTCTTTTCAGCCTTCATAACCTCAACTGCTTCCTCTGTCGTAACGGTAAAGGGCTTTTCGAGCATAACGTTTACGCCGTGTTCAAGAGCGTAAATCGTAGGAATTGCGTGCTGACGGTTGTAAGTACAGATAGAAACCGCCTCAACCTCGCCTGCGTCGATAAGCTCCTTGTGCGAAGGATAGAATTTACAGCCCTCAACGCCGTGCGCCTTTGCGAAGGCCTCTGCCTTGCCGGGAATGATGTCTGCCATAGCCACGATTTCAACGTCGGGCATTTTGAGGTACTCTCTGACGTGAGCCTCAGCAATCCAACCCGTACCTATAATACCTACTTTAACCTTGCGGCTTTCGTCAATTACGTTTACTTCTTCTGCCGCGGAAGAATTTACTCTGTCGAGAATTTCGTCTGCCATTTTGCAAAACCTCCAAAAAAAATTATTTAAATTACAAATTGCTTCATATAGCGGTAAGAGAGAGCCACCGAGTCGAGAATTCTCTCCTTTGAGGACTCAAACGCCTTGTCCTCTACCTCAACGCAGGTAGGGCCGTCGTATCCTATATCCGTCAGGGCTGAAACGTACTTGCCCCAGTCAACGTCGCCGTATCCGGGGAGCTTCGGGCTCATATATTCGAGAGGGTAAGCCATAACGCCCACGTCGTCGAGCTTATCCTTGTAGAGCTTAATGTCCTTGTAATGAACGTGGAAAATCTTATCCTTGAACTCGTAAATCGGCTTCAAATAGTCGATTTGCTGCCAAATAAAGTGGCTGGGGTCGTAGTTTATGCCGAAATTTTTACTCTTTATGATATCGAACATCATTCTCCAAAGCTTCGGAGTGGTAAACAGGTTCTGTCCGCCGGGCCATTGGTCCTTGCCGAAAAGCATAGGGCAGTTTTCGATAGCCACGCGAACGCCCATCTGTTCTGCGTACTTAATGATGGGAGGCCAGACCTCTTTGAAAATTTCTATATTTTCCTCGTAGGTTTTGTATTGGTCGCGGCCTATAAACGTAGTGACCATATTCACACCCAAAAGCGAACTCATTTTGATTACTTTTTTCAGGTGCAGAATATTAAATTCTCTCTTTTCGAGATTTTCCGACATAGTGTTTGGATAAAACGCGAGGGAAGAAATCGTCATATTTTTCTTCGCCATATATCCTTTTACATAGTCGATGTATTCCTTTGAAGTGTTATCCACGTCAATGTGGCTTACCCCGGCGTATCTGCGCTCTGCCTTGCCCTGCGGCCAGCAGGCAACCTCAACGCACTCGTATCCGACACTCGACGCGTGGTCAATCATTTCCTCAAAGGAAAATCCGTCGTAAATTGCAGAAACAATACCAAGCTTCATAGGTTTTTTTCCTTTCATAAACCGATTTAATATATAATTTTTGCATTTTTTCTGATTTTTTCCATTACGGTATGCACATTTAGGGAGAGCGCGGAGGCTTGCGCGTACCTCTCTCTGTTTTGCGCGGGATTTTCAATGAAATCCGCGAAGGCTTTTATCTCAAAGGCCATAGTCTCGCTATGAGTTAAAATACCCGAAATTTCTCTCTCAACACCGCCCTTACAGAGCTTTATTCCTGCGTATTGCGAGATTGAAGAAAGGGTGATATATCCGTCCTCGCCGCAAATAAGGCTTTCGCTTTTCGACTCGGCGCATTTTGAATAGGTGAGAGTCGCGTTAAAGCCGTCGTACTCAAACACCGAAACGCCCGAAAGGTCTATTCCGTTATAGCCGAGCGTCTTGAAGGAGCTTAGCGATTTGGGCGTGCCGAAAAGGTCTATTGCCGCAAAGACGCAGTAAACTCCCAAATCGTTGAGAGCTCCCGCCTTCAAGGATTTATCAAAAATGTTAACCTGCTCGCCTGCAAGATACCTGTCGTATCGGCTCGAGCGCTTGATAAAATCAAGATTTGCCCCTCTCACCCTGCCAATCTCGGAAACTGCCTTTTTGAGTCTTTCGCGGCAGTCTCTGTAAATCGGCATAATCGCTTCCATATAGACGAGTCCCGACCTGTCCGCCAAGGCTTTCAGCTCCCTGTATTCAGAGGGGGAGGTGACTATTGGCTTTTCGCAAATAACGTGCTTTCCGTTTTCAAGCATTAACTTGCTTTGCTCGTAATGAAGGGCGTTTGGCGAGGCGATATAAACGGCGCAAATGCCGTCGCACTTCGCAAGCTCTTCAAGAGATGTAAAAACTCTTTCACAGCCGAATTCTTTGCCAAAGGCAGTACCCGTGTCGAGTTTTCGAGAGTAAACCGCCTCCAATTTGAAGCGGCGCGTAAGATTTGCCGCCTCTAAAAATTTACGGCAAATCTCACTTGTACCGATAGTTGCAAGAGAAATCATATATCTATTTTTACAGTCTCGTTTTTCTCTGCCGACTCAAATGCCGTAACCATAACTTTAAGCACCCGTCTTACCTGAGAGTTTTCTATAAGCTGGACGCAGAGTCCGTCGATTGCCTGACAGAAGTTGCGGTAGAAATTATGCACGTCGGATTTAGGTATCTCGTTTTCGTAGATATCAAGGGTGAGAGAGTCTCTCGGAGCCATAGTCTTTGTAATTCCCGCCGCGTTTTGAATTGGAGTGACGTCCTTTTCAATCCACCTTGTGAGCCTTGCGATTTTTGGTTTACTCTGCCAATCTTGAAGATAGAGCGAGCCGCTTTTGCACTGCATATAAAATCTCGGCATAGCGATGAAGTTGTACGTTCCGACCTCTACGTAAGCGCTCTTGCCGCTCTCAAAGGCCAATTCAAGTCTGAAACCGTCGTCCACCTCTTGATTTGTTATATGAGTCGTAACGCAGTTTACGCTGACGATTTTTTCGGGAATGAGTCTTAACATCTGGTCTATTAAGTGAACTCCCCAGTCGAGAATCATACCGCCGCCGGGAGCCTTATGACATCTCCAATCGCTCGGTATTCCGCGAGAGCCTTGAATACGGGACTCAATACGGATAACCTCTCCGAGCTCACCGCTTTCGATAACGCTCTTAACGCCCAAAAAGTCAACGTCCCAGCGTCTGATCTGGTGTACCGAAAGGAGCTTACCGCTCTTGTTTTGAGCCTCAACCATTCTGTCGAAGGAGTCAAGAGAAAGAGCCACGGGCTTTTCGCAAATAACGTTGTGGCCGGAGAGAAGTCCGTTCACAACCAAATCCTCGTGAACGTCGTTGGGAGTTGCCACGACGATTATGTCAACATCCTTGTCGGCGAAAATTTCCTCGTTTGAATTGTAGACGAAAATGCCGTTTTGTCTTGCTGCCTCCCGTCTTTCAGGCCTGATATCGTAAGTTCCTTTAAGACTTACGCAATCGCTCTTCAAAATTTGAGCGCAGTGCCAAGCGCCCTGACCTCCATAACCTATTACGGATACCTTCTTCATATTTTCCTCCAAGTTTTCTTTACGCGCCCGGACAGAGCAAAATCGATTTTGCTCTTGTCTTTTTATGGTCAATTCTAAGACATCTTTTAAAAAGTGAGCAAATCACGTCGGAGAACGCTTTTTTGTGGATTTGTCAAAAAATTCCTCTAAAAACCGTTCCGATATAGTTACATTTATCATAAAATACCGCGCGTGATGTGCTTTACACTTACATTTTAGCATTTTACACGCAAAAAATGCAAGACAATTTTATGCGCCTTTATAGACAAATATTGCGATTTGCTATTGACATACGGATTGCGCTGTGGTAAAATCAATAAAAAGCCTAAAAAACGGAGAAAAATATGGAAAAAGCCATATACGAAAAGCACCACCCGCCGATAACTCATGCGCAGGCAAAAAAGCTATACCCAAAGCCTCATTTTCACAACGAAATAGAGATAGTTTACGTAATCGATGGGCAGAGCGACGTAATAATAGACAACAATTTTTTCACAATTAAATCGGGAGATTTTTCCGTCTCCTTTCCAAATCAGGTGCACTGTTACAGAAACGCGCAAGAGGGAAAATACATCGTTATGATTTTAACGCCGACTCTCTTTTTTAATTGCGAGGATACTCTCTTTAAACGCGTTCCGAAAACGAATCTGCTATCGGGCAGCGCGGACGAGGAAATGACTCGCCTTTTCGTATCCGCCTCGGCTACGGGAAAGGAATACGACGAGCTTATAAGAAGCGGAATTTTATCGCAAGCCTTTGGCTTGATGCTTGAAAAAATGGAGCTTGTGAAAAGAGTTGACAGTGACAATTCCACTCTCAGAGAGGTTCTCAACTATTGCAGCCTTAACTACGCCTCCGACCTCTCGCTTGACAAAATATCCGAAGCACTTCACATAAATAAGTATCACATATCGCATTTGTTCAACAATAAGTTAAATCTCCGCTTTAACACATACATAAATACAATCCGCGTTGACGCCGCCACCGCCGAGCTTGCAAGGCCGGAGAGAAAAATTGCCGAGATCTCCGAGGACGTCGGCTTCGGCTCTATACGCTCCTTCAACAGAGCGTTTATGGAGATTAAACAGATGACACCGCTCGAATACAGAAATCATATTAAAGCAAAGAAGAAAAAGGAGTAAATAGGTGGACAGAACACGGAATAAAATAGGCTATCTGTCGGGCTCTGCACTTAAAATAATAGCCGCGATTTTAATGGTCATCGACCACGTGGGTGTCAGAATGTTCCCGTCGGAAGAAATTTTTCGCCAGCTGGGCAGAATATCCTTTCCAATCTTCTGCTTCTTCATAGCCGAGGGATGCCACTATACGAGAAATAAGCTGAAAAAGATTTTGACGCTTTTCGTTATGGAGGCGGTCTTTTTAAGCGTCTATTATGCCTATACGGGAGAGTATTACCCAAGCATTTTCTTCACCTTCTTTTTCTCTGTCCTTATGATATACCTTTTGGACTTTTTGAAGAAGTGGAGTCTTGAAAAATTCAATATAAGTAAACTCTTGTTGTCATTATTGATATTTTTAGCGGCTTGTATACTGCTGTATTACTGTTGCGATTATTTGGAATTGCAGTACGGATTTTACGGAGTAATGATACCCGTTTTCGTAGCGCTGTTTGATTTCAAGGACTATGAGGCGGGGGTTTTTAAACACCTTGACAGCTTCTATGTGAGGCTGTTTATGCTCGCTTTGGGAACGCTCTTGCTCTCGCTTTTTGTCGGATATTCGTTGCAGATATATTCTCTTTTTGCAATACCGCTCGTTGCGCTTTATAACGGCAAGCCCGGCATCAAAAGGCTGAAATACGGCTTCTATCTTTTCTACCCCTTGCATCTTGTTCTGATAGAATTTATCGCCCTGCTTATCGGTAAATAAATCCGCCCTTATGCGAAAATTAAAAAACGAAAAAATGAGCCGTGAGGCTCATTTTTTCGTTCTGTAATTCTTTTTAAGTTCCTTGAATAACGCCCGCTCACCCTCTGCTTCATAGAGCTTCAAAAGCCTTTCAATATCGGCAAAGCTCTCCTCGTGCATAGGCGTTTTTTCTTTCGTGCGGTAAAGATATTCCAAGGGCATACTGCGGTTATAATTTTTCTTATTGTAGTTATACGAGGCGGCAATCCTATCGCAAACCGACTCCGCGAGGTATCTTTTCGGCATAGGGATAGGCTCGTATTTTTGGCTTTCCAAATTCAAATCAATCCAATATTCCGAGTGGTGCTTGTTTCTGCCCTTGTGGTGAAGCCAGGCGTCAGAATATCCCTTGTCGCGTCTCTCGTTGGTGATAGGCGAATAGGTCCCCGCGTAGTATTTTCCGCCGTTTAAAAATTCTACGGGGGTATACTTGGACAAATCGTGGAGGAGCCCCTGCTTGTAGAGTCCTGCCTTAAAGCAGTAGCGCAAAACCAAATGCCTGTGCCTCGTTATCGTTACAAAATGCTTAAATAATTTCATACTTATCTTCAAAATAATCGAATACCGTTTTTGCTTTTTCCTCGTTAAAGCCCTCTGCGATAAAGGGGATGTTGAGATTGTATTCTTTGAGCTTTTCAAAAATCAAGCCGTAGTTCAAAAGTCCCTTTCCAACCTCGGTGTCGCGAACTCTGCCGCCGTCTGCGATAAAGTCCTTGACGTGAATACAAACCACCCTGTCGTGCAGCTTGTCGAAGAATTCGGTGATAATCTCGTCCTGCTTTTCGTAGTTATTGATATTGATGTAGTTTACAGGGTCGAAAATCACCTTCAAATTCGGGGAGTTGATTTCGTCAACGAGTCTTTTCATAATCGCGGGGGTGTCGATTACCAACAGATGAACGCCCTCGACCGCTACGTTTACGCCCTGCCTTTCGCCCTCTTTTACAAGCGTGCGAACAGTCTCGCGAAGTCTTAAATAGGCTTCCTCGGTGTGAGTTTTACCCTCAATATAGATGCCCGTCTCGGTGCCGACCGCGATGGGTTTAAGGGTTTTTGCGTACTTGATTTTTTCAAAAAATCTTGCAATTTCATACTTCAAAACCTCATCGTCGGGGCTTGAAGCGTTGATATAACTGCCGAGAATGGCGATTTTTTTGTCGCCGAGCATAGTCTTGATTTTCTCTGCGTACTCCTCGCTGTACTGCCCGTAGCCAAAGCCCTCAATGCTCTTTTCAAGCACCAGCTGTATGTAATCGATTCCGTACTCGCCCATTTTTTCAGCGGTCTTTGAAAGTCCTTCTGCGCGGACGTCGTGACCTCTTATTCCTCTTTTAAGCATATTCATCTCCTACAAATAATGTTATTAACACGATTTTACCATAGTGAAATACAAAAGTCAAGGCGAAAGATCGCCCTTCCTTCAATTCAATTATTTTCGCGTTGGAATTTACAGCCCTGCCGGATATTTTGCGCCTTCATTCGCTTGCGCAGAGCGTCGTAAATACCGTTCTTATCGGCGTTCCAAAGAGGCGCGATGAGCAAATCCTTGGGCGCGTCGCCTGTAAGACGGTGAATGACGGTGTCGGGACTCAGCCTTGCGATAAGCTCAACGCAAATATCCGCAAATTCGTCTAGGGTAGGGGGCGTGTAAAGATTTTCGCGGTAAAGCTTGGCGAGTTTAGTACCCTCTTCAACGTAAATTGAGTGGATTTTTATCCCGAAAAGCCTGAACTGTTGGAGAAAATCCAAGGTTTTGTATACGTTCTCGGCACTCTCTCCCGGCAGACCGATAATAATATGGGGAACAATCCATATACCGTATTTTTCAAGCAGATGAACGGCGTTTGTAAACACCTCGGTTTTGTAACCGCGGTTAATCTTGATTGCCGTTTCGTCGTCTGATGTTTGGAGTCCCAGCTCCACCCACACATCAAGCCTGTCCTTATACGAAGCGAGAAGCTTGCATATCTCCTCGTCGATACAGTCGGGGCGCGTGCCTATGGCGAGAGCCACTATCCGCTCGCTGATTAAGGCGGAGTCGTAACGCTCCTTTAAGACCTCGACGGGCGCGTAGGTGTTTGTAAAATTCTGAAAATACGCCACGTATTTTTCGTCGCCCCTTCCGCGCTCTAAAACTCGGATTGCGGTATTTTTTATACCTTCGGCGGCGTCAAGCCACTCTCCCGAGCCCCTCTCACCGCAGAAAACGCAGCCCCCGACGCCGCATTTTCCGTCACGGTTGGGGCAGGTAAATCCGCCGTCTATACATATTTTGTCAAGCCGCCGTCCGTAACGGCGTCTGAAAAATTCGCTTAAATTGTTATATCTCATTTTTTCACCTCGCACAAGAACAGTTTATCACAACGGCAGTATTTTTTCAAGTGCGGGAATAAAAATGGTTTTTTTCGGAAAACTAAAAGAAAAAAGGAAGGGAGATAAGTATGGAAAAAAGCAAGAAAAACAAACAGGACAGAAGCGCAATCAAGGAAGGCTCAAACACAGTT
>JAZUPQ010000095.1:0-4559 GCA_045605265.1 Eubacteriales bacterium
GCCGAAGAAAAGTACAAAGACAAGGTCGAGCACGGTGTTCATAACCGCGGAGAGCACGAGAAAATAGAACGGAGTCACCGAGTCACCCACCGCCCTAAGTATTCCGGCGCCAATATTATACAGCATAAGTCCTATTATTCCTGCAAAGTATATTTTCAAGTATGTGTTAGCTTCTGCAACAGCATCCTGCGGAATTTTTATCAGTCTTACCATAGCGGGTGTCATAACTATACCTATAACGGTAAATGCCACGCCCAAAAGAAATGTTGTGAGGACTGCGGTATGCACTGCTTTTGACACGTTCTCCTTATTTCCGGCGCCGAAATGTTGGGATATTACAACACCGGCTCCTCCGGAAATTCCCATAAATAATCCTATCAAAGTATTTACAATAGGAGAAACGTTGCCTACTGCGGCAAAAGCGGTATCACTTACATAGTTACCCACAACCCAGGTATCTACCGTATTATATAACTGTTGAAAGACATACCCTATCAAGAGTGGAATTGAGAAGGAGATGATATGTTTAAAAATACTTCCTTCCGTCATATCGATATCGCCCTTTTTCTTTGGCAATATCTTGCTTAAAATATTCAATTTGATATCCTCGCGAAATTGTGACCGACAGGCAGTATGCGCTGTCGGTCAATTTCATATTTACGTTTATTTAGTGTTTTTTGACTGTGACTGTTGGCTGGAATACTTTGAGTATTTATCGTACAGCCTTTTAGTTCTAAACGACTTCATATCACAACCGTTTACTACGTAGCCTACTATATGTCCGTTTACGGAATTAAGTCTTGTAATAACGTCTGAAATAGCGTTGAGGTCGGAATGGTTAGTTCTTGCAACGATGAGATATCCGTTTACGATTGAGGAAACGATACCAGCGTCGGAAACCTCGATTTCCGGAGGCATATCCAAGAATATGTAGTCGTACATATCCTTCCAAGCATTGATAACTTCCTTCATTTTATTGCTTCCCAGAAGCTCGGAGGGGTTGGGTGGTATATGACCTGAATATACGATGTCAAAATTCTCGTATTTAGACTTTGTGATTCCCTCTTTAATATCTTTGATATTACCGGAGAGGATTTCCGAAAGGCCCTTTTTCACGTCGGTGCCAAAAACCTTGTTCAAATCGGGACAACGCATATCACACTCAACCAGCAATACCTTCTTGCCGAGAGAGGCGAATACAATTCCGACGTTGGCGGAAACCAAGCTCTTGCCCGATGCGCTGTAATCACTGGTAACAGCGAACACCGGACACTTCGTTTCTGCGGTTGCATAGCAGAGATTCGTTCTCAGGGCGTTGAAGCTCTCTGTAACAGCAAAGGGAGTTTGGGGATTTATGAGCTTGTCATTGTAGCGTCTCAGGGATTTTGAGACATCCGTCTTTAAAATTCTCGTGCGCTTGCCGTATATAGCCCTTCTCTCCTCAGAAGTGTACCATTCCGGAATAGTGGCGAGAATGGGCTCTTTGAACCTATCTTTAATGTTCTGCGTATCGTGTAGCTTGGTATCAAAGAGCGCTATGATAAAGCATACGGCGTACGCGAGTATAAATCCAACAAGACCGAGAACGACTATGCTTTTTGCAACGGAGGGAGAATTTGTCATAATATCTTCCTCTCCGCCGAAATTGTTTACACATTTAAGCTTTGTTTTATAAATATCGTCGGTTTCGCCCATTGAGGCGTATTTTTCTGCAACTCCCGGGAACTCATCCTCAATAGCCTTAATGAGTTTTTCAACAAAAACCTTATCCACCGAGGTCACTCTTACCGAGAAAAATCCGTTATCGGTATCGCTCGCGCTAATCATACCTGTTAAGATTTTTACTGCCTGCGACTTGCTTACGTTAAAATATTCTTCTGCTTTTACCGCGTCAGAAAAGCACTCTATTGCTACGTTCTTGCGAGCGAGGGCTGTGCAGACCTTAGCAAGAGTTGCCGAAGCGCTTAGCAACGAGTCATTTACAAAATGGTCGCCCGGAGAGAAGTTCGGCACGTAGAATTCTATTTCGGCAGAATAGGTAGTTTTTTGCACAAATCCTGCGTGAAGTCCTCCGAGAATTGCAAAAAACAACGTTGCAATCAAAACGTAGACTAAAAATTTCTTGAAAACCTCCCAAAACATCGAAAGGTTTATTTCCTTACTTGAACCCATTTTTATTTTCCTTCTTTATGTAATTTATTTAAAAAATCGAAAGATATTTTCGCGCTTTCCTGCTCTTTGGTGCATTTGAGAAGCGAAAGCGGAACGAAATTTAAAATTCTGTTCGCGTTCTTTAAGGTTTCGGACATAGCCAAAGGACTGCCCATAGGAAGATATATTTGCGACATAAGTCTTACCGTAGCATCCTCCTTGGAGATCTCCGTTATTACGTTCTTTACGTCCCTCTCGACAAAGGTGATTGATGTCAGGGGCAGAATTTCGTTTATTCCATAGTTTTCTTTGCCGCGCCAAGGAGTTCCGCAGGCGAACGGCTTATCGCCCATAAATCTGATTATCGGCTTATCGCCGTTCAAGATATGAACTCTGTTTCCGTATTCTGAAATCAGATTTCTTGCGTGAGTGGTTTTTCCCACACCGCTTTTAGCGGTAAAGAGGTGGGCATTACCATCCCAAGCAAGAACGCAGCCGTGAAAAACAAAAGCGTCGTATTTCGGCAGAATTTCTGCTATTTTTCTATATATGCACAGACTCTCGCAATAATTATCCGAAAAAACAACTCCGTCACTACCGTATTTTTGCTTAGAGATTTCCGCATCGCTCACCGATATTATAAAGTCGGGAGAAGCGTCTGTCAGATATTCCTTTGAAATCTCTTCAATTCGCGGGTATCTGTTATCAAGTCCTATATTAAGACCTGCGATGTTAATCGTAATCAATTTTCCAAACCTCCGTAATATACTGCAAACAGCAATTCGTTGCCCGTTTGCTCAATTCTTATAGAGGCGAAATCTTCTTTGGATTTCGTGTAGTTTACAAATTCCAGAGATGTGCAGTTTTTAAAGGCGTTTTTCTCTATCACTCTGACATTCTCACAAAGCGAGAAAAAACGTAATGACGAGCAACCCGAAAAGGCCTCGGCTTTGATATTTGTAACCGCAAGGGGCAGACTGACATCCTTTAAACCCACGCAGCCCCTGAACATATTCAAACCAATAACGGAAAGAGAAGTCGAGACTGTCACAGTATCAAGCTCAGTGCAGCTTTCAAAAACTCCTGTACCTACACCTACGACGCCTTCGCCCATATCAACCTCGTCAAGAGCGCTACAAGCGGAAAAGGCGTAGTCGCCGAGGTATTTTACCCCATCGGGAATTTTCACAGATTTCAGAGCGGTACAAGCGTAAAACGACTTTTCGTCCATATATTCCAAGCTCTCGGGAAGCTCTAAGCTTTCAAGCGCGAAGCAACCGGCAAAAGCAGAATAGTTAAGTCTTTTAAGATTGTCAGGTAGGTTTACTTTCACAAGAGCGGAACAATTCAAGAAGGCGTTTTTGCCAATCATCTCCACGCTATCCGCGATTTTCACCTTCTCGAGCTTTTCACAGTCGGACAAAATCCCCTCGGGAATTATATAAGCCAGTCCCGATATATCCGCTTCTTTTAGAGCCGAACAGTAAGAAAAGGCGTTTTTACCAATTTGGGAAATATCGGATGCGTCAATTCTCTCAACTGCGGAGCAACCCGAAAACGCCCTGTCTCCGACTTTTTCAACCGAGTCGGGCAATTTGATTTGGGCAAGCTTTTTATTGGACGCAAACGCCTCATTCCCTATCTCCTTCAACCCACTCGGAAAATTGTAGGAAGTCATTGATTTACAGTTTGCGAAAGCGCCGTCTCCTATTCTGACAACTCCGTCGGGAATCAAAACGGTGTTCAGACTCTCGCAGGTGTGAAAGGCGTCGCTTCCGATTTCCTCGTAATTTCTACCGAAGGTTACGGTCTTTAAATTGGTACAGGACATAGCTATGCCCGCAGGAACTGCTTTTGAGTCTATAAAGATATTCAGCTCGTCAAGATTTTTACATTCGAACAGCAAATATTCGCCGACAGTTTTAAGATGATTATTCAAATCGAGCTTTACAAGTCCCGTTCCCGAAAAGGCGTAGTCGCCGATTTCCGTTATGCTATGGGGAATTGAAATTTCCGTAATTCCAATACCGTCAACGAAGGCGAAAACTCCGATTTTCTCAACGCCTTTTTCGATTTCAACCTTTGAAAGACTCTCGCACCAAGCAAACATATAGTCGCCGATTTTAGAGAGTGACGCCGGAATTTTTGCCTCTTTAAGCGAGTCGCAATTCAAAAAGACGTTATCGCCAACCTCAGTCAGAGAATTCGGCAGTGAGACCTTTTTGAGTTGGAGGCATTTTTCAAAAGCATTATTGCCTATATAAGTGACCTTAGACTCGGAGAAGTCTATGCTTGTCATATTGGTGGCGTGGAAGAAGGCGTAATCACTGATTTTATCAATATTTTCCGGAATTTTTATCTCTATCACCGCATTGTACATCGTAAACGCCGATGATATGGTTTTTATA
>JAZUPQ010000096.1:0-18407 GCA_045605265.1 Eubacteriales bacterium
CCATACTCGTAGCTTTTTTCAAACAGCATTTGCATACCAAGGCATATTCCCAGAATTGCCTTTCCTTTATTGACCTCGCCTATTATAAGCTCATCGAGCCCGCCTTTTTTTAATTTTTCCCTGGCGTCTCCGAACGCCCCGACACCCGGCAAAATGATTTTATCCGCACGTTTTATTATTTCGGGGTCAGAGGTAACGACCGCCTCTTTGCCGATTTTTTCAAGCGAGCAGACAAGAGAAAAAAGATTTCCCACGCCGTAATCTATTATGGCTATCATCTATATAACTCCTTTTGTAGACGGAATACGATCTTTCATTTTTTGGTCAATGCTCACTGCTTTTTTAAGAGCGTGGGCAAACGATTTAAAGGTTCCCTCTATTATGTGATGGGAGTTTTCACCCGCAAACTGCTTTACATGAAGCGTCATACCCGAATTTCGTGTCAATGCAAGAAAAAATTCCTTTACCAGCTCGGTGTCAAAATCTCCCACCTTCTCTGCTGGGATTTTTAAGTCGAAGTTGAGATACGCCCTTCCGCTAATATCAAGCGAGGTCAAAATCAACGCCTCATCCATAGGAAGCACGAAATATCCGTATCTGCAAATTCCCCTCATATCACCAAGCGAGTTTTTGATAGCCGCGCCGAGAGCGATACCAATATCCTCGACCGTGTGGTGATAGTCAACTTCCACGTCTCCCTTGCAAGAAACTTCAAGATAAAAGCCGCCGTGAGAGGCAAAAAGAGTGAGCATATGGTCAAGAAAACCGCACCCCGTGTCAATTTTAGACTCTTTTCCGCAGTCCAAATCAAGCTTCAATAATATATTCGTTTCGTTTGTTTTTCTCTCTATGTACGCGTTTCTCATTTTGTCTTTTCCATCTCTCCGAGTATTAATTTAACGGTTGAGACAAGAGCCTCCATTTCTTTTCTGTTTCCTATTGTAATTCTGTTGAAATCGCGAATTCTCGCTTTATCAAAGTGTCTGACGAGAATTCCGCGAGACTTTAATTCAAGATATAAATCTTTGCCCGAAATTTCAGCGTGCCTTACGAAAATAAAGTTAGCGGAGGAAGGCAAGACCTCGAATCCTAGCCTTTTCAGAGAATTCTCCGCATACTCCCTGTTTTTGACTATTTTTTTGCAATTTTCAAGGTAGTATTCCCTGTCCCTCAAAGTCTCAACGCCTGCAATCTGCGTCAGAGTATTTACGTTGTAAGGATTGGTGGAGAACTTGATTCTCTCAAGGTCGCGAATCAGCTCCTCGTCGGCTATAGCAAATCCGAGCCTTGCGCCCGCCATGCTGCGAGATTTTGAAAAGGTCATTACACAGAGCAGGTTTTTATATTTTTTCGTAAGCTCAAAGCAACTTTCACCGCCAAAATCCACGTAAGCCTCATCAATCAAAACTACGCTGTCGGGATTGGATTTCACAATATCCTCAATTTGCGAAACCGAAAGAGCGATACCCGTGGGGGCATTGGGGTTTGCAATAACCACCAATTTCGATTTGTTTTTATAGTCGTCTATATTTACCGTAAAATCATCGTTCAGCTTGGCAATTTCATAATCCAGTCCGTGAAATCTGGCGAAGACCTCATAAAACCCATAGGAAATATCGGGGAATAAAACTCCCTTTTCGCCAAAACAAAGAAAGGCAAAATTAAGAATATCGTCAGATCCGTTGGCTACGAAAATGTTTTTTCCTTTTACTCCGTAGGTGTCGGCAAGTTCTTCCTTTAAGATCGTAGCATCGGGGTTACAATAGAGGCGCAGGCTTTCGACAGCGGCGCGATTGATAGCCGCAATCACCTTTTTAGACGGTGGAAAGGGCGACTCGTTGGTATTGAGCTTGATATACTTTTTATCCTGAGGCTGTTCGCCCGGTGTGTATGTGTCGAGTTTCTGTAATTTTGAATTTAAAAAGCTGCTCATTTTTTATCCTCAAATCTGATTGTGGCGCTCCTAGCATGAGCCGAAAGTCCCTCTTTCTCGGCAAACATCGCAACCTTATCCGCTACTTTATACAGCGCCTCTTGGGTGTAGTAGGTGTACTGTGATTTTTTGACGAAATCATCAACCGACAAAGGACTTGAAAATTTCGCCGTGCCTGACGTGGGAAGCGTGTGATTAGGTCCTGCGATATAATCTCCGAGCGCTTCCGGGCAGTATCTGCCCATAAAAATGCTTCCTGCATTTCTGATTTTGTCTAGGTAATCAAATGGATTGTCCACACAAAGTTCAAGATGCTCGGGGGCAATTTCGTTAGCTACCTCGATGACGTCGATAAGATTTTTTGCGATTATTATCTTGCCGTTATTATCAATAGAAGCCCTGGCAATCTCTACACGGGGTAGGGTCTGCAACTGATTTTCTATCTCCCGCTGTACCTGAACTGCCAATTCTTCGCTATCGGTAACGAGAACTGCGCTCGCCATTTTATCGTGCTCAGCCTGTGATAAGAGGTCGGCGCTTACGTAGGCGGGATTGCTGTTTTTATCTGCGATAACCAGGATCTCACTCGGGCCCGCAATCATATCGATTGAAACTCTGCCAAAGACCTGTCTTTTAGCTTCGGCAACGAAGGCGTTGCCCGGACCTACGATTTTATCCACCTTAATTACGCTCTCTGTACCGTACGCCAGGGCGGCTATTGCTTGCGCTCCTCCGACCTTGAAAATTCTCGTAACTCCTGCAATTTTGGCGGCTGCGAGGATATGTGGGTTAATCTTGCCGTTTTTCATAGGCGGAGTCGTTATTACAATCTCGTTGCAGCCTGCGATTTTCGCGGGTATGCTGTCCATTAAAACGGTTGATGGATAAGCTGCGGTTCCGCCGGGAACGTAAAGTCCAACCCTTTCAATCGGAGTGATTTTTTGGCCCGTGATAATTCCGTCCTCGTCGTTGATTATAAAGCTTGTGCGCTTTTGCTTTTCGTGGAATTTTTCAATATTGCGAGCTGCAAGGCGCAGAGTTTCTATGAATTCTTCATCGACCAGGGAAAACGCCTCATCAATTTCGGTACTTGTGACTTCGATTGAAGAAAGAGTTGCGCCGTCGAATTTTTTTGAGTATTCGTACAGGGCTTTATCGCCGTTTGTTTTTACATTTTCTATGATTTCCCGAACAACCTTTGAGACGTCAAGCTCTTTATCGTTTCTTGCGAATATTTCACTTGTCGGGATTTCGCCGTATTTCAAAATTTTAATCATTTCAGTTCACCATTTTCTCAAGCAAGGACTTAATTTCTTCAATTTTCTTCGTTTTAAAGCTATACGAGGATTTGTTTGAAATAAGTCTTGCACTTATGTCAACGATATTTTCTATCGGTTCAAGATTGTTTTCGAGCAGAGTTTTTCCCGTTTCAACGATATCGACTATTACGTCGGATAAATTCAAAATCGGGGCTAACTCTATCGAGCCGTTAAGGTGGATAATTTCGATATCACGACACTTGCTTTTATAGAATTCCTTTGCTATATTGGAAAACTTAGTAGCAACGCGAAGCGTTTTTCCTTCGTCGTCAACGAAATCCCGTTTTGCCGCCACTGCCATTCTGCATTTTCCCTCCTTCAAGTCAAGGAGCTCGAAAACATCGGGGGCATATTCAAGCAAAATATCCTTTCCTGCAACGCCTATGTCCGCCGCTCCCCTCTCTACGTAGATAGCAACGTCAGAGGGTTTAACCCAGAAAAATCTCATACCCGTTTTATCATTTTCGTGTATCAATTTTCTTGAATTTTCTTTAATCGACGGGCAGTCGAGACCTGCTCTTTCAAACATTGAATAGATTTTTTCTCCGAGTCTGCCCTTTGGCAAGGCTACGTTGATTGTACTGCTGTCATATGCATCCGCAATCTTCTCAAAGCGCTCAATTTCATCAAGATAAACCGCAAAGCCTATCGCCTTGCTCTCTCTTCCCATTTTTTTCATAAGATTATCGTACTGACCGCCCGAAATTACCGCCGAGGCTATGCCGTTGATAAAGCCCTTGAAAACTATGCCGTTATAGTATCCGTCCAAGCCCGTGAATGAAAAATCTACGGTGATTTTGTCGCTGTACCCGGTATTCTTGAAGGCCAATAAGTAGCTTTTCAGTTTATCAAGATTTGATTTTGAATTTTCGCCCTTTGTCGCCAAATAAAGCTCGTCTATATCATTTAAATTGTAGGTTTTAAAGAGAAAACGAAGATTATTATACTGCTTTTCATCGGCTATTTTCAAGAGCGAATCGGCATTTTTTTCATTTATAGCTTCTATGAATTTTTCAAACTGGTCATTTGAAACCCCGTTTTCCGAAAGAAGACTCTCAACGAAGTCTATGCTTGAAAGACAAAGACGGAAATTTTCATCAATGCGTTCAAGGCTCTCCGCCGCCAGAAGAAGAACCTCGGAGGTCTCTTTTTTCCCTACGTTGCCTATACACTCAATTCCCGTTTGCATAATCTCCTTGTAGCACTTTGAGCTTTTGGAAATACGGTATACATTCTCATTGTAGAAATATTTTTTGGTCTCGCAGGAGTCCTTTGAATTTTTTATGATGGAAAGAGTGACGTCCGGCTTTAATGCCAAAAGCTTTCCATCAGTATCGGTGAAGGTGATAATTCCGTCGGAAACCAAATAGTCCTTATTTTTCGAGTAGAAATCGTACTCCTCAAACTTGCTCATTTTAAGGCGCTTATATCCGTTTTTCAAATACAGGTCTCTGAGTTCAAAAACCACTCTCTCGTCATTTTTAAGCTTTAATTCTTCAATTTTCATTTTCGCCACCGTTTAATTTGTCAAGAATTGTTTTGTAACCGCCGTCGCCGTAATTCAGGCATCTGCTGACACGGCATATAGTGGCGGTGCTTGCGCCCGTCTCGCCGTTTATGTCAACGTAGCTCTTTCCCTCCTTCAAAAGCCTGGCTACCTGAAGGCGTTGCGCGAGAGATTCAAGCTCCTGAAAGGTGAGCAAGTCGTCAAAAAATTTCTTGCACTCCTCCCTGGTTTTGATAGCGCTCATCGCGTCGTATAAATAATTAAGGTATTCACTGTTAACTTTAACCATTTTAAACCTCCGTGATTTTTTACTTTATCATTGTAGCACATCACCTTGATAAAGTCAAGAGGAAAATATAATTTTCTCTAAATTTTACAAATTGTATTGACAATCGGCGATTATAGTGTTACAATATACCCAATTATAAACCGTTGATACGGAGATAAAGGCAAAGATGAACGCACAGAGAGCCCGAGATGGTGGAAGTCGGGTGGTAAACAATTTGTCAAATGGACCGTTGAGGGCGCAGTCAAATGTTTTTTACAGAGTATTCTGCGACGGGTGGCGCGCGTTAAGCGCCAAGGGCCTTTATAGGCTCGCAGAGTGCGCGGGGAGCCCGCGAATCAAGGTGGCAACACGAACTTATTTTCGCCCTTGACAGAAAAGATGTTTTTTTCTGTCGGGTTTTTTTATTACCGAGGAACTATTTTGGAGGAATTGGTTATGGATTTTAAAAACTATCTCAAAAACTATCCGGATGAAAACGGATATTTCGGGAAGTACGGCGGCGCTTACGTAAACAATGAGTTGAAACAGGCTATGCAAGAGATTACAAAGGCGTATTACACTATCTGCAAGTCCCGTGATTTTATAAACGAGCTGCGCCGTATCAGAAAAGAATTTCAGGGCAGACCTACCCCTATTACTCACCTGAAACGCCTTTCCTCATCAATAGGAAACGTACAGCTTTATGCAAAAAGAGAGGATCTCAACCATACCGGCGCTCACAAGCTCAATCACTGTATGGGTGAAGGACTTTTGGCGAAATATATGGGCAAGAAAAAGATTATCGCAGAGACGGGCGCAGGTCAGCACGGCGTTGCTCTTGCAACGGCGGCGGCCTATTTCGGCCTTGAATGTGACATTTATATGGGCTCTGTCGATATTGCAAAGCAAGCTCCAAACGTTGCCAGAATGAAAATTCTCGGCGCAAACGTAATAGAGGTAAAAGAAGGCCTCGCAACGCTTAAAGAAGCGGTTGACGCGGCGTTTGAAGCTTATGCAAAGGACTATAACAATTCTATGTACTGCATAGGCTCGGTACTCGGACCGCACCCCTTCCCTATGCTCGTGAGAGAATTTCAGAGCGTAGTTGGATTTGAAGCGAGAGAACAATTCCTTGATATGACGGGAGAGCTTCCCGACAATATAGTCGCCTGTGTTGGCGGCGGCTCAAACGCGATGGGACTTTTTGCCGGATTTTTAGCCGATGAAAACGTCAAGATTTACGGTGTCGAGCCTCTCGGAAGAGGCAAGAAATTGGGCGACCACGCAGCAAGTCTCTGCTTTGGAACAGAGGGAGTTATGCACGGATTTAACAGCCTTATGCTGAAAGATGAAAACGGAGAGCCTGCTCCCGTTTATTCCGTCGCGAGCGGTCTTGACTATCCGTCAAGCGGTCCGGAACATTCATTCTTACACGACGTAGGCAGGGTTAAATACGACTGCATCGGCGACGACGAAACTATCGACGCCTTCTTCAAGCTTTCAAGACTCGAAGGAATAATTCCCGCTATTGAAAGCGCTCACGCCGTTGCTTACGCTATGAAACTTGCCGAAAATATGTCACACGGGTCTATACTTATCAACCTTTCAGGCAGAGGAGATAAGGATATGGACTACGTTATTGAAAAATACGGAATTCCCAATCTTTAATCTTTGGAGTGAATATGAAAGTCGTAATTAAAATAGGAACGTCCTCACTGACTTACGCGAACGGACGGATAAATATAAGAAGATTTGAGTCTCTTTGTAAAATTATCAGCGATATTAAAAACTCGGGTGTTGACGTCATTCTGGTATCGTCCGGAGCTATCGGAATGGGCGTCGGCAAGCTCCACCTTTCCGAAAGACCAAAGGACATCGCCGGAAAGCAGGCGTGCGCCGCTATCGGTCAATGCGAGCTTATGTACACCTACGACAAGCTTTTTGCTGAATATAGTCACACGGTAGGACAAATACTTCTCACCGCCCCGGACCTTTCCTGCGATGACAGGAAGACTAAATTTATAAACACAACCGACAGGCTTTTAGCCTTTGGAGTTTTGCCGATTATTAACGAAAACGATACGATTGCCACAGAGGAAATCGAATTTGGCGATAACGATACATTAGCCGCTAAGGTCGCTGTCGCTCTCTCGGCAGACTTGCTTATTCTCCTTTCCGACATCGACGGTCTTTACGACTCCGACCCACACAAAAATTCAAATGCAAAGCTCATTAGCGAGGTGCGCGATATTGACGAGAAAATCGACGCTTTGGCGGGCGATGCCGGCACAAAGCTCGGCACAGGCGGTATGCAAACGAAAATAAGAGCCGCGCGCATCGCTACGGAAAACGGTTGCGATATGGTTATCACCAACGGCGCAAATCCCGAGCGTATTTATGAAATCTTAGCGGGAAAGAACATAGGAACTCGCTTCTTTTCAAAAAACAATTCAGAGGTTTGATTTATGACTACTGTTGATATTTGCAAGCGGGCGAAGCTCGCCTCGTTGATTCTTGCGGACTGCAATAGCGAAAAAATTAATTCCGCGCTTTGCGAGATAGCGGAGCGACTGGTTTTGAGCGCCGATAAAATTCTTGCAGCTAACGACGAAGATTTAGCGAGGGCTCAGGGGACTGTTCCCGACGTTATGCTGGACAGACTCCGCCTCACCAAAGACAGAATTTCGGATATGGCTAAGGGAATTTTGGAAATATCAAGGCTCCCCTCCCCTGTCGGAAATATTCTTGAAAGCACTGTGCGTCCGAACGGACTGAAAATAGATAAGGTCAGCGTTCCTCTCGGCGTTATTGCAATCATCTACGAGAGCAGACCTAACGTGACCTCGGACGCCGCCGCTTTGGCATTGAAGAGCGGTAACGCCTGCGTACTGAAATGCGGAAAAGAGGCTCGTAATTCCGCCCTTGCCATCGTTGAGGCTATGCGAGAAGGTCTTGCCTTTTGCGGTTTGCCGGAGGACTCCGTCAATCTGCTTGACGACACGGGAAGAACAGGAGCAAACGAGCTTATGAAAGCGCGGGGCTACGTGGATCTGCTTATACCCAGAGGCGGTGCAGGACTTATTCGCTCCTGCGTTGAAAACGCAACCGTACCTTGCCTAGAAACCGGAACCGGAATATGTCATATTTACGTGGATAAATTCGCAGATTTGGATATGGCGCTCAAAATCACCGTCAATGCAAAGACAAGCAGACCGTCGGTCTGCAACGCCTGTGAGGTTTGCCTGGTTCACAAGGACGTAGCGAATGAATTTTTACCTTTGCTCAAAGAAGCGTTGGTTGACAACAGAATAAAGGACGGAAAATGTAAGGTTGAATTAATCCTTGACGAAAAGGCCGCAAAAATCATTGAGGGCTCTTTGGCTGATGAGAATTCGTTTGATACGGAATTCCTCGATTACAAGCTGGCGATAAAAATCGTAGAGGAAATAGATGAGGCAATTTTGCACATCAATACTCACTCCACAAAGCACAGTGAGGCCATTATCACAAAGGACACGGAGAGGGCAAGAAAATTTGTAAAGCAAATCGACAGTTCCTCTCTTTATATCAACGCTTCCACCAGATTTACCGACGGCGGCGAGTTCGGTCTCGGTTGTGAAATGGGAATTTCAACCCAAAAGATGCACGCGAGAGGCCCTGTTGGAATAAAGGAACTCACAACGTACAAATACATTATATCCGGCGACGGACAGATAAGATAAGGGGCAAAAATGAAGGTTGGATTTATAGGCTGCGGAAATATGGGAGGCGCTCTTGCAAGGGCAATTTCCAATGATTTGAACACAAAAATTTACATTTTCGACAAAAACGAAGAAAAAGCAAGAGTTTTTTGCTCAGAAATCAAGGGAGAATTTTCGGACTGCTCATGGATTTCCGAGAACTGCGACTTTATATTTCTCGCGGTGAAACCGAACATCGTATGCGAGGCAATTTCGTCTATCAAGGACACTCTTAACAAAAAAGCAACCCTCGTCTCAATGGCGGCAGGGGTAAAAATCGAAAAACTCGAATCCTATCTTGGATTTGATTTTCCGGTGATACGCATAATGCCCAACACACCTGTTGCAGTGTTAAGCGGTATGACAACCTGGTGCTCAAACGCCTTTGTAAGCGAGGAAACAATTTCAAAATTCCAAGCTATTATGTCCTACACCGGAAAAATCGACAGAATAAGCGAGGACTTAATTGACTCTGCAACTGCGGTTGCGGGGTGCGGTCCTGCATTCGCCTATATGTTCATAGACGCGCTCACAAAGGCGGGAGTTGATTGCGGTCTTGACGAGGACAAAGCATTAACATACGCCTCGGAAATGCTGATCGGCTCTGCAAAAATGGCGCTCTCGAGAGTTGACACTCCAAATGTTTTAAAGGAAAAGGTTTGCTCTCCCGGCGGCAGCACAATCGAGGGTGTTTACAAGCTCGAGGAAGGAAGGTTTGCCGACACGGTAAAAGCCGCCGTAAACGCCTCCTTTCAAAAAACGAAAAAGCTCGGAAATTAAAGTAATTGAATTAATATGAAAAGAGGGTAGCTCGGATTTGAAATCCGAGCTACCCTCAAAAACGTTGAGCGTTTGTAAAAAATTTGAGACAAAATATTCGTTTTGCCAAAATGTACCGTACACTCTTAATATATTGTTTTATTCTTTTCGCTATACTCCTCAAAAAGCTCCACACATTCCTCGCGCGACATGCCGTGAAGCTCAAGAACCTCGCTGTCCATACAGTCGTTTCTGATAAAATTATAGATAAAATCGTCTCTAAAACCTATTTTCTCGGCATCCGCGGGTGTTGCTCCGAAATAGCAAGTCTTGATATTAGACCAGATTATCGCGCCAAGACACATGGGGCACGGATATCCTGTTGCGTATATCGTATGTCCTGTCAGATCGTGAGTTTTGAGTTTTTTGGCAGCCTCGCGGATTGCGCTGATTTCTGCGTGGGCGGTGGGGTCGTTATCTCCGAGCACCCTGTTGCTGCTCACCGATACAACCTCGCCCTTATCATTGATTATAGCTGCGCCAAACGGGCCGCCGATATTCTCATTCATTGTTTTTCTGGCTCTTTCAACAGCCAATCTCATTACGTCTTTTCGTTCCATAAAGCGTCCTTAGACTTATTTCAGTTTTGCCAAATTTGATGAGTTAACTATGACAATAAGCTGCATTTTTTCTGTGAGCTTCATCGTTGGGTCTATATTAATTTCCACATTTCCTTCGGTGCGAAGCGCAACAACGTTAAGGGAATATTTTTTACGCAAGTTGAGTTCCATCAGAGATTTGCCCACCCATTCGGGCTTGACATCAAGGTCAATCAAGGACATATTCTCTGAAAGCTCGATTACATCTACGAAGCCTGAGGAAAGAAGATTTTTGGCAAGACGGTTGCCAGATTCGCTCTCGGGGAACACAACCTTGTCAGCGCCGATTTTGCTCAATATTTTTCTGTGCATTTCGTTTGCGCACTTTACAATTACGGTTTTTACTCCTACTTCCTTACAGAGCATAACTGCCATAACACTCGCTTCAAGGTTGTTTGCCATAGCTATAATTACTACGTCCATATTTGCAATTCCAAGTTGCTTTATAACCTCTGCATCGGTTACGTCGGCGCATTTGCAGAAGGGGATTTCAGCAATTGCCGAATTTACTATTGCTTGGTCGTTATCTACCGCCAATACGTCTGCGCCGCTGTTAGCAAGCTCTTTAGCCACTGCGCTTCCATACTGTCCAAGTCCAAATACTGCATAAGTTTTTGCTGCACTCATTTTTAATTTCTCCTTAATCAGCCTACGCTTATATTTTCCGTAGGATTCTCAATTTTATTAGTCTCACGCACTCCCTTGTTGAATGCGATTGCCAAGGATATCGGGCCGCATCTTCCGAGATACATTGTAATTATAATTATTATCTTGCCCACCGCGTTAAGCATAGGAGTAAGGTCCATTGAAAGTCCTACCGTTGCCGTTGCGCTGCAGGCCTCATAGAGAATCGCCATAAAATCGAATCCCGGATTTGTATATGCCAAAAGAAGCGTTGAGGTAAGTATGGCGAATAAATAAAGAGTCGCTACGGCTACCGCTTTTCTGGTTGCCTCTTTCATCAGAGTTCTGTTGAAAATCGTAATACTGTCCCTGTTTCTTATCGTTGCGACCGTTGTGGCTATCAACACCACGAGCGTAACGGTTTTCATACCTCCCGCAGTGCCGACCGGCGAGCCGCCTATTATCATCAAAATAACCGACAAAATTTTACTCGGGGTGGTAAGGGCGGTCTGCGAGATGCTCATATATCCTGCCGTCCTTGTAGTTACCGATTGGAAAAAGCTGGCTTGTATTTTATCGAAAAGCGAAAGATTTCCGATAGTTTCGGGATTATTATATTCAAACAAAAGTATCAAAAGTCCGCCGCCAAATACAAGCGCGACTGTTGCAGTCATTGCGATTTTCGTTTGAAGGGTAAGTCGGTTGAGCGCCTTGAATTTGAGCTTTTTGAACATTGGCGCGACTCGAATTACATCCCACCAAACTATGTATCCTATGCCTCCGATAATAATTAAGGCAGAGGTTACGAAATTGAGCAAAAAATTGCTTTGATACGGAATAAGGCTGATGCCCGCATGATTGAATATATCAATACCTGCGTTGCAAAATGAAGAAACCGAGTGGAATACGGAATACCAAACTCCTATCGCTCCGTATTCGGGAACAAAGACAATCATACACAGCAAAGCGCCTATTCCCTCTACTGCAAACGTACCCAAAATAACCTTCTTTACGAAGTGTGAAAGTCCTGCAAGGGTATTAAGATTAAACATGTCTTGTATCAAGAAACTGTCCTTTATGCCAATCCTGCGATTTATCGCGACCATCATTCCTGTGATGATCGTTATAAGACCGAGACCGCCGATTTGTATGAGGCAAAGAATTACGACTTGTCCGAAAATACTCCAAGTTGAAGCGGTTGTAACGGTTACCAGTCCCGTTACGCAGGTGGACGTCGTGGCGGTGAAGAGCGCGTCTATATAGCTGACCTCTACTCCCGGTTTTGCGCTGATTGGTAAGTATAATAGCAAACTACCCACAAGAATTACTACCAAGAAGCTTAATATAATCAAGTGAGTGGTACTGAAAGAAAGCTCACTTTTTCTAGTTTTCATCAATATACTCCGTAGATTTTAAATATATGAATCATTATAGCATAATATAAAAATTTTTGCAAGTGCTTACAGAATACAAATTTTAGGCTCAAAATACTTGTAAAAAGCAAAAAATTATGCTATTATGTTGATATTAGAAAATTTAAGGCGGTGAATGTATGTGCTCAAAGCAAATAAAGAACATGATTTATATTGCTCTGTTTATCGCAATTGGCGCTGTACTGCCCTTTCTCACAGGACAAATTAAGGAGATTGGCGACTCGCTTTTGCCAATGCACTTCGCGGTTTTGACTTGCGGACTGCTTTTAGGCTGGAAGCAAGGACTGACGGTGGGCGCCGTTTTGCCGATTTTCAGAGGGGTCTGCTTTGGTATGCCGCCGATATATCCAAGCGGTATTTGGATGACATTTGAGCTTGCGACCTACGGCTTTCTCTCGGGGTTTTTATACGAAAAATTCGGCAGGGGAAAAATTGCTTCTCTGTATTTTTCTCTTCTGATTTCTCAAATTTGCGGCAGAATCGTATGGGGAATTGCAAAGACAATAATACTCGGCTTTTCGGGAAAATCCTTTATGTTCTCTGCATTTATTGCCGAGGGATTTGTAGATGCGTTGGCAGGATTAATCGTCCAATGGACTTTAATTCCTGTTGTCATAAAAGCAATAGAAAAAACGAGAAATGTAGAGAAAAAGTAAATTATAGTTTTCATATCGATTTATTCATAGAGGTTCAACAATGAAAAACAAGCATTTAATTTCAATAATCACAGCTATGCTCATTTTCGGCAGCATAGGCGTTTTCAGAAAACAAATTCCCTTACCAAGCGCTTTTATCGCGTTTTTGAGAGGAATTATCGGCTCTGTTTTTTTGCTGATTTTTATACTTATAAAAAATGGAAAAGTAGACTTTGCAGGTATAAAGAAAAATCTTTTTCTTCTGATTGTGTCGGGAATGTCAATAGGGATAAATTGGATACTGCTTTTTGAAGCTTACAACCAAACGAGCGTATCAGTAGCGACAACCTGTTATTACATATCTCCAATTTTACTGATTTTGGGCTCAATTATTTTCTACAAGGAGAAATTTACTGCAAAAAAAGGTATTTGCATTTTAACTTCCATAGTCGGTATGCTATTAGTATCCGGAATCACCAACGGTTTGCCCTCCGGAAATAATCTCATCGGCATACTGCTTGCCTTATCCGCAGGATTTTTCTATGCCGTTGTTACACTTATATCAAAAAAAATCAAGGATGTTTCAAACTACGAAATCGGACTCGTAGAGCTCTTTATCGCAGGAATTACAGTCATACCGTACTCACTGGGTTTTGAAAAAATCGAGTTTTCAGGTCTAGAGCCGAAATCTATCGTTTACTTAATTTTGCTCGGAATTCTGCACACAGGAATAGCCTACGCGCTCTTTTTCGTTGCCGCGAACAAGCTCCCTGCGGCAAGCGTTGCTATCTGTTCATACATAGACCCGGCAAGCGCCCTGATTTTTTCTTACATTTTTTTAGAGGAGCGCATAGGTATTATCGGTTTCCTCGGCGCAGCGATGATTATTTTGTCGAGCTTCGTGGCGAATTTTAATTTTAAGCGTTCAAAACAACATTGAGGGTAGCCGTAGCTACCCTCTTTTCAATATTAGTTTTCTCTTAATCTTTTTATTTTTGTTCTTTTCCTTTTTGTTATTGACTTTTACTCCAATTTATGCTACAATTTCTAGGCAGGGTTTTCCGCCTCCCGATAGGCGAAGGCGCTCCCCGACAAAAACCACAATTAAATACCACGCCTGCATAGTTAAATGTAGCAAGAAAAAACAGTTGATAACTGTTTTTTCGCAGCGAAACCGCCCAAAGCAACGAGCCGACCGAGCCGTAGTCTTGCGAAGGCGACAGACGGCGAATATGCGACGGTGGAGCCGTAATAACCCCCTCCTAAGTGGTGAGTATATCCGAGAAAATAGACTGAAACACTATCGGGATAGACTCAATCACCACAAGGATTTTGTGTCCTAACCCTGCCAAACACAATTTTGTACACCCTTTGTACACCCGACCGAAATCACAAAAATTTAATAAGCCTGCATAGTTAAATGGATATAATAAGCCCCTCCTAAGGGTTAGTTACAGGTTCGATTCCTGTTGCGGGTGCCATTTTAAGCGAAGGCGGTCGGTTTGACCGCCTGTAACATTACATTATTAAGGAGGGAGATGACGGACAAAGAAAGACGTGCAAATGAAGTTGCGACTTTTTATATTGAGAAAACCGATCATAAAAATATTCCCATTCAAATTCACTTTGTCGATAATATTAACGACTCTTGGATTTTATTTACAACTGATGACAATGTAATTAGACAATTTCTAAATCAAGATTTTTCAGAATATAATGGGCTAACTATGCCTTATGACGGAAAAACGTACCACTTGCTGATTCGGAATGATTATGACGACTATGAATGCACTGTCATTCACGAATGCACACATGCGTTTGATTATGAACATTTTAGAATAGCATTTAATAACGGTGATTTATACATAGAAAATAACAACAGTTACTGGGGCATGGCACTATACAGCGAGTTTCATGCCAGATCTATTGCACATAGATACTATATAATCCAAAATGTTGGAAACCAAACGGATTTTATCAAAAAAGAATTTTCAGCGATAATTGAAAGGGTTTTTGTATTGAAGAGCTCTCTTTTGAATGATGAAATCGCATACCAAAATTTTTCGTACGAATTAATGCAGTATTTAGGTAGACTTGGTAGCTATGGTATAGATTACAATGTTATTGGTGGATTCCACGAAGAACTTCTTGCTTTATATAATGCTTTGATTTTGCTTGATTCCGAATGGTCTACTGAAAATTTCTCATTGTTATTAAAAGCAATTAATGACTTTGCTTTATCCGAATGATAATTGTATTTTTGCAAGGTGGGTATCCCACTTTTCAAAAGTCTCGGAGAGGGGTTAAATTGTCATAGTGACGGCAAATTTACCCCACCTCTTATCCTGTTCCCTAAAATCATATTTTCACAGGGTTCTGTGTCTTATATTTTAGGGAATTTATTGACATTTCACCCTAAATGTGCTATACTGTATTCGCTACACGAATCGCATAACTTTCATAAAGAGTGCGCATTTTTACTTATGGTAAAAATGCATACTCCCTTTTCTGCGTTCTCTTATGAAAGTAGCGAAGATTTGTGTAGCAACAATTGGAGGTGCGTTTTTCGTGCGCTCCATTTGGGGCGCACTTTTTGTTTGTGAGGTGATTATATGAGCAATAACAACGGAATGAGGGAAGTATATCAATTAGTAGTAAACTTTCTTATGCTTCCACTATACTTGATTTTAAAAGTTAAATAAAGTTATCGCAACTGCATTACGGGCTAAATTGATACCGCATCAATTTAGCCCGTTTTAATTTTTTAATTACGCATTGTATTATTTGACCAAATATGTTATAATTTGAGTAATACAAGAGATGGAGTTTTTTATGGAATTAAGACAAGAGACTATCGACGATTTTGATTTACCTTTGAGCGATTACTATATCTGTTACTTTGACGTGTTAGGATATAAGGCCTTTTTTGAAAGCAACGATAAAGAGCACAAAAAGTTTTTAATAGAATTGTTATTATCCGATTCAAAAATAAGCTCAATTATTAAAAATGCGAAAGTACCTGTTGACATTAAATACCGAGTTTACTCTGACAATTACATATTGTACTTTAAAGCAGATACTTTGGATAAATATAGCGCATTAAAAATACTTTGCGCCATTGTTCAAAAAATACAAATATTTTTACTTTCCGAATTCAAAATTCTTGTACGCGGAGGCATCACTTCTGGAGAATTTTATGCTGATGAAAGGATAGTCTTTGGAGAAGGTCTAATTAAGGCTGTTACACTAGAAGCCAAATATGCCCAAAATCCTCGAATAATTGTTGATACAGACATTTTTAAAAAAGAGCTTACTGCGCTCCTCAGCGAAGGCTATTTAGCACAAGACGTTGACGATTTTTATTATGTTAATTTCTTAAAAAGCACTAGTGCTTTGAAGTTAATCAAAGGAGCTTGTGAACGATTAATTGCCAAGCATTGTAAATATCATCACGCTGTAAAAGACGAAAAGAAAATAATACAAACAGAGCGAACTATAAGCAAATATATATGGTTGTTGATGAAATTTAATGAACATTGTGATTTGCTTGACTCGCCATCTTTAAAAATTGATTATACTTTAAAAATCAATGAGAAATTATTAAAAACAGAAATATATGTTGATTCAAAAAAATAATTTGTGACCACCCATTGTCCACCCCATGTACACCCGCACGCCACAAAACACTATGAAAAGCAACAAGAAACACACAATCTACCGAGCGTAAAATTTGCCTTTTCGGTGGATTTTACGCTTGTTTTGCAAGAAAATCACCCACACGCAGATAGAAACGAACACCTATAAAAACTCCTAAGGGTTAGTTACAGGTTCGATTCCTGTTGCGGGTGCCACAGGGCAGTCAAATCGGCTGCCTTTTTTTAATTTGTATACCTTTTGTATACGAAAATATTGAATTGTATATGTTTTGTAGATATACTATTTTCAACATTTATGATATAATAAAACTGTAATTTATAGAAAAGAGTTTGATGATGATATTATTATTGACTTTTCAAAAAAATTGCAATATAATTGTAACGTAATTATATGTGTACATAGCACAAAGAAAGACAAGGAAGAAAGATAATGAAATTCAAATACTCTTATCATAACGACCATGGCGTTCTCCATTACGGATGTGAACCCAACCGTTCATATTACGTTCCCTACGGTTCAAAAGAGAGTGCTCTCACAGACGAGAGAGCAAACAGCAACCGCGTGACCTGTCTCTGCGGCGAATGGGATTTTCATTTTTATAATTCTATTGAAGAGGCAGACGATTTTCTTGCAGAAAGCTTCTCTACGTTAGGCTTTGACAAGATAGACGTTCCCCGTAGCTGGCAGACCTATTTTGACCGAGGCTACGACATCCCCCAATATATTAACACCTACACCCCTATTCCCAACGATCCGCCCAACGTTCCCGCTGAAAACCCCTGCGGTCTTTATGTTCGCACCTTGAACGTGACCGAGGAGGAACTCTACAAGGAGCTTTACCTCAATTTCGAGGGTGTTGATTCCTGCTTCTATCTTTTTATCAATAACAAGCTTGTTGGATACAGTCAGGTAAGCCACATGACAAGTGAGTTTAAGGTTACCGAGTATCTCAAAGCGGGAGAAAATGACGTAAAGGTTCTTGTTTTCAAGTTCTGCGACGGAACCTATCTTGAGGCACAAGACAAGTATAGACTTTCGGGAATCTTCCGCGAGGTGTTCCTCCTTGCCCGTGATAAAGCTCACCTTAAGGACATTGAAATAGTAACAAAGCTGAATGACGACTACTCTATGGGCTACATAACGGTAAAGGCTACCGCAACCGAGCCTGTGGAATATTCCTATACTCTCACCGACAAAAACGGCAAAACTGTTTCCGAAAAAACCTCTTCCTCGGACAAGGTGTGCGAAATAAAGGTTGGCTCTCCTTACCTTTGGAATGATGAAACTCCCGACCTTTATACTATTGTTATCAAATGCGGCGAGGAGTATATTCCCTTCCTTCTCGGCTTTAAGGATCTGAAGATAGTAAACAGAACAGTGCTTCTCAATGGCAAAAAGATAAAGGCAAGAGGCGTTAACCGCCACGACAGCCACCCTCAGCTTGGCGCGGCAACTTCTATGGAGCATATGCTTCGCGACCTCTATATAATGAAGCAGCACAACATCAATATGGTTCGTACAAGCCATTATCCCAACGATCCTCGCTTCCTCGGTCTTTGCGACAAGCTGGGCTTCTACGTTTGCGATGAGACCGACCTTGAAACACATCATACAGCCAACTTTGGCGACTGGGATATGCTCTCCGACAGTCCCGAATGGACTCACGCTTATCTCGACAGAGTCGAGAGAATGTACGAGCGCGATAAGAACCACGTGGCAGTAATTATGTGGTCGCTCGGCAACGAATCAGGCATTGGACGAAACCAAGAGGCAATGTATGCCTTTCTCAAGCGCCGTTCGCCCGAATGTATCGTTCACTGCGAGGACGCAACAAGAAGATGGAGTGAGCACCACTTGAGTAACGGACGTCCCG
>JAZUPQ010000097.1:0-5964 GCA_045605265.1 Eubacteriales bacterium
GGACTGAAAATCGTTGACTTTCTTAAAACCAAGGCGAATTTTTCTGCAAGTTTAGTCAAAAAAGTAAAATTCGGCGGTGTTTTTGTCAACGGAAGCGTTGTCACTATGCGAAAAATATTAGCCATAGGAGACAAAATCACAGTCACTCTTCCCGTCGAGGAAAGTGAAAACGTTGAGCCCATTTACGCTCCTCTTGATATTGTTTTTGAGGATGAATACCTTCTCGTCGTGAACAAGCCTGCTTCTATGCCCACACACCCTTCACGAAGCAACAGTCTGGTGACGCTCGGAAACGCGATTGCATACTATCTCGGTGAGCCTTCTGTATTCAGAGCTATCAACCGACTCGACCGGGACACCTCCGGGCTCGTGCTTATCGCGAAGGACGCTTTCGCTGCCGGTCAGCTTGGAAAGTCGATGAAAAATCGCGAAATCCATAAAAAATATATAGCGATAGTATCCGGTATCCCCTGTGAAAAGCACGGGATAATCGACGCGCCTATAACGAGAGAGAGCGAAGGAAATATCAAAAGAGTGGTTCGAGATGACGGTAAAAGAGCGATTACCGAATACAGCGTTCTCGATATTTTGGACGGTGAGAACGCTCTTTGCGAGGTGACTCTGCACACAGGCAGAACTCATCAAATACGCGTCCATTTTGCTCATATCGGTCACCCTCTTGTAAACGATTTTCTATACGGGACACGAAAAAGCGAGGCTGATACTTATATGCTTCACTGCTCCCATCTTTCCTTCCCTCACCCTGCCACAAGGGAAATAATTGTTATAGACTCAAAGCCGAATTTTAAAAAAACGGTAGCCGAGGTTTGAACTGAACCTGCGCTACCGTTTTCTTGTTTATTATTTATTTTTATTGTAAATTGCTCTGAATTCCTTGATTGCTTCTGCAAAATCTTCTATTGCGCCGTCTACTACGCTTGGGTCGGTCATATCAATTCCCGCCACGAGAAGACTTTCAAGCGGTGACTTTGAGTCGCCGCATTTTAAGAATTCAATGTACTTATCTACGTACGCCTTGCCCTCTGTTTCAATACGCTTTACGATTGCCGATGCAACAGAAATACAGGTTGAATACTTATAAACGTAGAAGCAGGTGTAGAAATGAGGTATTCTCATCCACTCGTAAGCAATTTGCTTATCGCAGGCAACATCTTTGCCGAAATAGCGCTTCACGAGCTTATAGTAGTGCTTATTAATAACGTCAGCGGTGAGAGGAATTCCCTTTTCGGACATCGCGTGCATATCACGTTCAAATTCCGCAAACATTGTCTGACGGTAAAGCGTACCCTTGTAGGTCTCCATAAGTTGATTTAGGATATACAGCTTTTCCTCATCCGAGTTGCTCTGAGCGAGCATTCTGTGAGTCATCAAAAGCTCGTTTACCGTTGATGCAACCTCAGCTACAAAAATCGTGTACTGTGAATTGTGCGGTTCGTTATATTTTTGAGAGAAGTAGGAGTGCATTGAGTGGCCTGCCTCATGCGCCAAGGTGGAAACGTCGTCAAGATTTCCCTTATAGTTCAAGAGGATGTAAGGCTCTGTACCCGGACAGCCCGAGCTGAACGCGCCGCCGCGCTTGCCGCGAGACGGATATACGTCTACCCAACCCTTTTCACACAGTCCTTCACGAAGTGCACTCTCGTATTCCTCGCCGAACACGCTTACTGTTTTTAAAACCTCTTCAACCGCCTCATCGTATTCATAAGAACGAGCGAGGTTTCCGATTAGCGGAGCGTATACGTCGTAGAGGTGGAGCTTATCAAGTCCGAGAACCACTTTTTTGAGATTGTAATAATCGTAAAGCGCGGGAAGTCCCTTATTTACGGATTTGATGAGATTATTGTAGATTTCCGGAGTTACCTCGTCACGGAAGGTTGATGCAGTAATGGAATTTTTGAAGTTTCTCGCTCTTGCGAGAGTACATCTTTCCTTTACGCGAGCATTGTACATTGTGGCGTAAGTATTACCAAACTGCTCGTAGGTTTTATAGAGAGTGCGGAAGGCGTTTTGACGAACCTTTCTATCTCCCGACATCAGATATGCGACGTAGTTTGTGTCTGTCAGCTCAACGCTTTTACCCTCTTCGTTGCGGATTTTTCCAAATCGCAAATCGGAATTTGAGAATATGCTCCTTATGTCACCGTGAGAGCCGAATGCATCTTCGAGCTTTGACATAAGAACCTCGCAATCATCGGAAAGCGTATGAGGCTTTGTGCGCATAGTTTTGAAAACAAATCTGCGATATGTTTCAAGCTTTGGTTGCTCTTTGAACCATTTTTCGATTGTTGAATTATCGAGCTTGAGCATATACGGGCTCACAAACCAGGAAACCTCACCTGCCGAAACCGCAAGATTTCTGACTCTTGCGTTAAGGGCTTGGTAGGCGTTATTGGACGTGTCAACCGCGAAATTGAGTGACGCGTACTGCCAGAGGCGCTCTATCATATTTTCAATAGCGCTCATATCCGAAAGCGCTGCATAAAATCCATCGGCGCTCTTTATCATAGTTTTTTCGTGCTTCGCGTAGGCACGGATGAGCCCTTCAGCTTTTTTATACTCCTCGTTAAAGGCGTTCTCATCTGCGTATATTACAGACAAGTCCCATTTGTACCTTTTATCTATTTCTTTTCTGTCTTGCATTTTAAACATTTCCTTTTTTATTCATATAACGGATATTTTTTGCAAAGGGCAGCGACGCCTTCTCTTACTTCATCCTGATTGTTTTCAAAGTCTTTTAAGGTCATTGAAATGAGTCTTGCCACTTCGAGCATGTCCTCCTCATCAAATCCGCGAGTTGTTACTGCGGCAGTTCCGATTCTGATACCGCTGGTTACAAACGGCTTTTGCGTATCGAAAGGAATTGCGTTCTTATTTACCGTAATGCCCACCGCATCGAGAAGATGCTCCGCCTCTTTACCCGTATCAACCTTCATTCCCGTGAGGTCAAGCAGCATAAGGTGGTTGTCCGTTCCGCCGGAGACGAGCTTGAAGCCCTCCTTCATAAGAGCGTTTGCCAAAACCGAGCAGTTTTTTACAATTTTCTTGGCGTATTCGGTAAATTCCGGCTTCAATGCTTCGCCAAAGCATACTGCCTTCGCGGTAATCGTGTGCATTAAAGGGCCGCCCTGAGTACCCGGGAAGATAGCTTTGTTGATTAGCTTCGCGATTTCCTCGTCGTTTGAAAGGATAAGACCGCCGCGAGGACCGCGGAGAGTTTTATGAGTAGTCGTGGTAGTTACATCTGCGTATGGAACGGGAGATGGATGAACGCCTGCGGCAACAAGACCTGCTATGTGCGCCATATCTACCATAAAATATGCTCCAACCTCTTTGGCGATTTCTGAAAACTTCTTGAAATCGATAGTTCTTGCGTATGCAGAAGCGCCTGCAAGAATGAGCTTAGGTTTGGTTTCAAGAGCTAATCTTCTGACCTCGTCGTAATCAATTCTGCCCGTTTCCTTAGAAACGCCGTAAGGAACGATATTCCAATATTTACCCGACATATTTACAGGTGAGCCGTGACTCAAATGTCCGCCGTGCGCAAGGTTCATAGAAAGAACTGTATCGCCCGGTGTCAAAAGCGCGTAAAACACCGCCATATTTGCCTGAGCGCCTGAGTGGGGCTGTACGTTTGCGTACCCTGCGCCAAAGAGCTTCTTGGCTCTCTCTATCGCGATATTTTCCACTACGTCAACATACTCGCAGCCACCGTAGTAACGCTTTGCAGGATATCCCTCTGCGTACTTGTTTGTAAGGGTGGTGCTATTTGCTTCCATAACGGTTTCGGAAACAAAGTTTTCAGATGCGATAAGCTCGATTTTGTTTCTTTGTCTGGTTGTCTCCAACATTACGGCATCAAAAACTTCTTTATCGTTTTGCTTTAACAATGAGTATTCTTTCACGGTTCTTTCCTCCTAAAAATAA
Source organism: Eubacteriales bacterium (assembly GCA_045605265.1). Lineage (GTDB taxonomy): Bacteria > Bacillota > Clostridia > Oscillospirales > CAG-272 > UBA1740. The sequence continues at coordinate 3,946 of JAZUPQ010000097.1, forward strand.
ATTAAACTTATTATACATTATTTTTCCATAAATTTCAATACTTTTATTAATAAAAGGCGGAAGAAATATATTTCTACCGCCTTTTAGCTATCTTATGAAGTTAGTTCTGACCTTTTTATCCTGCAAAGGCAATCCGAATTCGGTTTCTCCAAGCGCTATACTCTTCATCAAAAACGTCATATTCTTGGCAAGGGTGCGCATAGTTTGAAGTCCCTCCTCGTCCTGCAACGCCTCGCCCGGCTTTGCGCCGTGGATACTGTTCCAATATTGGCTGGATGCTACGGGCATACCGCATATTGTGAAATATTTATTTAATTCGTCAAAGGTAGACGAAAGTCCGCCTCTACGCGCGCAGACAACACTTGCTCCTACCTTCATTCTCTTATCGAAGCTAGTGCTGTAAAAGAGTCTGTCAAGCAGCGAAATCAACGTCCCGTTCGCAGATGCGTAATACACCGGACTTGCCAAAACCAAGCCGTCACACGCCTCAAATTTAAGGGCAAGTTCATTCACTATATCGCCGTCCATTACGCATTTCCCGTTTTTGTAGCAGTATCCGCAGCCAAGACAACCGTGGATAAGCTTATCTCCGACCTGCACTACTTCAACCTCTACACCCTCTGATTCAAAAACGCTTTTCATCTCGTTGAGGGCTATTGATGTATTACCATTATTTCTCGGGCTGCCGTTAAGCATTAAAACTTTCATATCAAATCTCCAAGTTATTTACTTTTGTATTTATTCTATCATATTAGATTTGAAAAAACAAGTACACATAGAAATTTTATGCGTTGTAATAATTTCGTATGCGGATTGAGTTTCCGACGGGAATTCTTCCGTCAAACCTGCCGCAAAAGCACAGCTGCAAGCCCGCAGCGCGAGGAATTTTATTTTCACTTGCAAACGTATCGGCATCTTTTTCATTCAGGAAAACGCCAAGTATCGTTTCCGCTTCCCCCTTGATTACAGCCACTGCATATTTGTTGGATTTTTTCATTTTTGCGCTCCTTTCTGTCTTTTACATACTTATTATATCAATCACGATGTACCAAAAATGGTATGTTGCAAAAATGTATTGACTAACACGCGATTTTGATGTAGAATTGATATATAAATTTTAGAAAAGAGCAAGAAATGAACATTACGACTATAAACAATTCATTTACTATTTTTGGAAACTTTGCCGATGTAATCAAAAAACTGCCCCGTCTTATCTCCATATTTAATGGATTTCAGATTAAAACATTTAAGGAGCGTTTGCCAAACGGCGAGGAAATAGACTCCTACAAATTTATGTTTGAAAATAAGTGCATTACTCTCCGGCCCGGAAGACTGGACTTGGAATTTGCATTTTCGCAAGCCACGCTCGGAAAGGATTTTTTACAGTTCGTAAAGGACACAAGCGCCAAGCTTTTGACGGTAGACCGATTTGACGGAGTGCGGATTGCTTTTAATTCTGTGGAGTTTCTTATGAACGAAAACGGTAAGCTTACCGAAAAATTGAATAAAATATTTAATTTTGGAGAAATATTCGGTGAGTCCCCTAAAGAAACCAGTATCAGATTAAATCACCAGAAGTATATCGGTAACGAAGAATTCAACTCTATCGTTACTATTCAAGACGGCACAGTTATGCAAAATTCCTCAAAAGAACGCAAACCTGCCGTTTTCATCAACAAAGACATTAACACGGTCGCGACTAATATCACAAAGCGTTTTTCTCTTTATGATTACTCTAATTACCTTCTGTCAATGATGCTGGAAGCCGAGCAACGCACAAACGCAATCCTTTGCAAACTAGACTAATTCCAATGCATTCCGTGTATTTTTTCCTTTTTTGCTGATTTTGATAAAAATAGCAAATTAATTGCGAGTTTTTCCCAAAAAGCACTTGACAAATGCGAAAAAAATTAGTATAATACCAATGTTGCACAGGGGTATAGCTCAGTTGGTAGAGTACTGGTCTCCAAAACCATGGGTCGTGGGTTCGAGTCCTTCCGCCCCTGCCAAAAGCCGAAG
>JAZUPQ010000098.1:0-4838 GCA_045605265.1 Eubacteriales bacterium
TCGCGCCTCCCGGTTTACCGCTGGCTCACCGCTCCGATAGAGGCTATGTTCTTGGCGGAGGGCAATATTCAGATTTTGCAGATTGCCGCGGTAATTCTGGTATTAGGCGGAACCTTTAAGGTGCTTGAAGCAACCGGCGGACTGTACGCCGCAGTGAGACTCTTAGTTAACAAATTCTACGACAAAAGATATAAGCTCATTTGGCTCATCACCCTCTTTATGATGCTTCTTTCTTCCTGCTTCGGCTTGCAGGAGCAGATGCTGATTTTGTTCCCATTCTTCCTCAGCTTTGCAAAGGCGATGAATTGGAGCAAAATGCAGGCAATCAGTTTGATTTTGATAACGACGGGCGTAGGCTTCACAACCGCAACCTTTAATCCCTTCACAATAGGTATGGCAACGCAAGTTGCAGGTATGAACATGACCGACGGAATTTGGTATAGGTTGATTGTGTTCGCCGTTCTTTACGTAGTCACTTCCTTGTATCTTGTAAGATGCGCGAAAAAGGATGAGAAAAAACTTGCAAAAGACGGCGAATGCGGAGGCCTTGCTTTTGAGGTGTCAAACCTCACAGAAGAAGAAAAAGCGGAGTACACCAAGAAAGCGAAGGGCGTTATCATTCTTTTTGTAAGCGTTCTTGCAGTAATCATTCTCGCCTCGGTTATACCTCAAATTGCAGATCTCGGCATAGGTATGGTGCTTATGGCTTTGACGTTTGTAATTGGCTCTTTTGTTATAGGAATAAGGACTTTTGGTAAACTTACATTAACATTTAAGAACTTTTACGAGGGCGCAAAGGTGGTTTCTCCCTCTGTGATAATTGTAATTTTGGCGTTCAGCGTTAAGTACATAGCGGAGAGCGGTGACATACTCCACACTATATTTTATCACTGCTATAATTTCATTAACGGGCAGTCGCCGTACCTCGCGGTAGTAATTCTGTACCTCGTGATTTTGGTTTTTGAATTCTTTATTCCCAGCGCAACAGCAAAGGCGCTGTTGATAATTCCGCTGTTTTCAATAGCGGAAATCCCCGGAATAAGCCAAAACATCATCGTTCTTACCTTCCTGTTCGGCGACGGATATACAAACGTGCTTTTCCCCACGTGCAGCACACTTATGGTAGGACTCGGACTTGCTGAAATCAGCTTTGTCGATTGGCTCAAAAAGACGGGACTTTTCCAGCTTCTTCTCTTTGGAATATCTGTACTGTTTTTGCTATTTGCAGTATATATCGGATATTGAGGCTGTTTGATTTGGGCGGAAACCGAAATAAAAGCGGAGATGCTGATATTTTTTCAGCATCTCCGCTTTTTCTATGCAATTATGGTTAAAAACTTATAGTTTTCTCCTTTGAATTAAGCTAGTCTCTTGAATTGTTCAAGCGCCCAACATATACAGTATAACATAAAAATTCGACTTTGTAAATAGAAATCCGAAAGAAAATCAAAGTAAAAAAATAGTTCTATGTTTTAAACAAAATCGGAAAAAACATTTCTGCCAATTTGCTAATTGAAATTCGGCTGAAAGTATGGTACAATTAAGCCAGAAGGAAGGAAGGTACACTCCAATGAAAAAGTAACTCCGCTTTCTGAAAATTAATCATCCTAATACAAAACCCGAACGCTTTCAAGTGAAAACAATAAAAGTTTCAGTCACTTAACGGTTGAATATAGAGTCGGGTTAGGCAGGGTTAATTTGAAAGAAAAAAGAAGCGCCCCCTCAAAATAAGGCTTTGGGAAAATCGAATGTTGTTCTCCGTTGAGAATCTGATAAGAATTAAGAAGTGTGATTTTAAAGAGTTAAGGCTTAGAGAGCAGGGGAGAAAAGAAGAAGAGAGGATTAAGAAAGATGCTAGATACAAAGCACCGCGAGAGGTGACCTTTGGTGATGAATTTACAACTCACGCCGAAGGTCATCTCTTTTTTTGTTTTTTTATAAAAATAAAACCACTCGCCGAAGGTTTACAACGGCAAGTGGCGTTTTCATTATATTAAGAAATCTATAATCAGCATAAGAGCGAAGCCGATCAGCAGGGAATAGCTGGCGGCCTTCTCGGAGCCGTGCGAGTGAGTTTCGGGAATCATCTCGTCGCTGATTATGTAAATCATCGTTCCGCCGGCGAAAGCCAAAGCGAAAGGGAGCACCGCGCTTGAAATTCTCACTGCAAAATATCCGATCATAGTGCCGATAATCTCAACGATTCCTGTAAAGGAAGCAATCATCAGAGTTCGTTTTTTACTTATGCCCGAAGCCAGCATAGGCGAGATAATAACCATACCCTCCGGTATGTTCTGTATAGCAATTCCGATAGCAATAGTGATGCCCTCGGCGGTATTTCCGTCTCCGAAACCGACGCCGGCAGCAATTCCTTCGGGAAAATTGTGAATTGCAATCGCCAAAACGAAAAGCAAAACCTTGCTTATTTTCGAGTTGCTTGAATTGTGTCCGTCGATATCGATTCCCGATAGCTTGTGGAGGTGGGGCACCAATTTGTCAATCAGGTTAATGACGATTGCGCCCGCAAAAATTCCCACAACGGTAATAATTATCGACCACCAGCCGTTTCCGTATTCCAAAGATTCGGAAATTAAACCGAAAATCGCCGCGCAGAGCATAACGCCCGCCGCAAAGGAAAGAACAATATCGCTGAATTTATGAGAAATATTTTTGAACGCAAATCCGATAAGCGCTCCGATAACGGTAGCCAATCCCACGCCCAAAGCAGTTAATAAAACGACTATCATATAAACTCCAACAGTAAAATACTTTTAAATTCATTATATCCTACATTTTGGAAATGTCAATAGTTTTATGCATAAATGACCGGCGAAAACACTCTGATTGTTTGAGAAAATTTGTAAAAATCAAATTCTTGCTACGCCCGTCTTTTTCGCGCTGTCGTAAACAGCCTTGGCAACGGTTTCCGCAACTCTCTTGTCGAACGCCTTAGGAATGATGTAATCTGCGCTCAATTCTTCATCTGTAACGAGTGAAGCGATACCGTAAGCGGCGGCGAGCTTCATATCCTCGGTGATAGCGCTGGCTCTGGCATCGAGAGCGCCTCTGAATATGCCGGGGAAGGCGAGAACGTTGTTGATTTGGTTCTTGAAGTCGCTTCTTCCGGTGCCTACGACTGCCGCGCCTGCTTCAAGAGCGAGGTCGGGGGCAATTTCGGGAACGGGGTTAGCCATCGGGAATACGATAGCGCCCTCGTTCATAGAGCTAACCATATCTTTGCTTACGATATTGGGAGCAGAAACGCCGATAAACACGTCCGCGCCGCGCATAGCGTCTGCGAGAGAGCCGTCAAGCTTTTCCTTATTTGTCAATTTAGCGAGCTCTGCTTGCGCCGAGCTCATACCTTCCTTGCCGTCAAAGAGCGAGCCGGCCTTGTCGCAAAGAATCATATTCTTTACGCCGAGCTTAATAAGGAATGTAGCAATAGCGATTCCCGCGCTGCCCGCGCCGTTGATAACCACCTTAACGTTTTCAATCTTCTTCTTAACGACTTTAAGAGCATTGATGAGAGCCGCGCCGAGAACGATTGCAGTTCCGTGCTGGTCGTCGTGGAATACGGGAATGTCGCAAATTTCTTTAAGTCTTCTTTCTACCTCAAAGCAACGGGGCGCGGAAATATCCTCAAGGTTGATACCGCCAAAGCTTCCCGAAATGAGATAAATCGTACGTACAAGCTCGTCAACGTCCTTGCTCTTGATACAAAGCGGTATAGCGTCAACGTCGCCGAAAGCCTTGAAAAGCAAGGCCTTTCCTTCCATTACAGGCATACCTGCAACGGGGCCGATGTCACCGAGACCGAGAACTGCCGTACCGTCGGTGATAACCGCAACGGTGTTCCATCTTCTCGTTAACTCATAGGACTTGCTCTCGTCCTTTTGAATTTCCAGGCAGGGAGTGGCAACGCCCGGAGTATATGCAAGTGAAAGGTCAACCTTGTCCTTAACCTCAACTCTTTGAGTTACTTCGATTTTACCCTTCCACTCATAGTGTTTTTTAAGCGATTCTTCAGCGTAGTTCATTTGTCAGTACCTCATTTTTCCCAAGGGAATACGTACTGTGTAAGTCCGTATTCATCTCTTACCTTAATCATTTCCTGCTGTACGGATTCGTTGATTGGAACGCCGCTGTCCTTACGGGAGAGCCAAATTTCGTATTCCTTTTCGCCCGCGGTGTAAATTCTTTCAGCGCCGGGCGCTTTTTTGGAGGCGCGAACCGAGCGGATAATATCGCCGGCTTTCTTTCTGCAAAGCTCTTCTCCAAGGAAGTGGTTGGTGTCAATAGCGATAAAGAAGTGACCGAGGTGATACGGACGAATATTTCCGTTCTCATCCTTGCCGTCGAGGTCCTTTCCGTACATACCGTCTTGAAGAACCGATGATAAAAGCTCAACTATCATAGCAAAGCCGTAGCCCTTGTATCCGCCGAGAGCCTCGCCGATACCGCCGAGAGTGGTAAGAGCCGCAGTGCCGTTGCGTATTTTTTTGAGAGCATCGCTCGCGTCGCCCTCAACGGGATTGCCGTCAAGGTCTATAATCGTGCCGGGGTGAACAGGCTCGCCTATTCTCGCGTAATATTCAACCTTTCCGTTCTGCGTTATTGAAGTAGCGCAGTCAAAAATGAAGTCGAATTTCTCGTCGGTGGGAATACCCACTGTGTAGGGGTTCGTACCAAACATACCCTCAACTCCAAACGTCGGGGCAACCGAGGGACGCGCGTTAGTACCGGTCATACCGATACAGCCTGCCTTCGTAGCCATAGTAGCGTAGTATCCTGCGATACCGTAGTGACAGGAATTGCGAACGGCAACCATACCCATA
>JAZUPQ010000099.1:0-8426 GCA_045605265.1 Eubacteriales bacterium
TCCTTCGATGTATAATTCTATTAAAAACTCTACCGTTGAAGAGCTTATGAACGTATCGACTATTGCCGATGGTATTGCTGTAAAAAAACCCGGTAGCCTCACCTACGACATATGCAAAAAATGCGTTGATGAAATAGCCACCGTTACGGATGATGAAATTTCGGCGGCGATTCTTGCTTTGATGGAGCAACACAAGCTTGTTACAGAAGGCGCAGGCGCGGTTGCGGTTGCTGCAGCTATGTTCAATAAGTTTGATTTGAAGGGCAAAAAAACCGTTTGTGTTTTGTCGGGCGGCAATATAGATGTCACAATTTTGTCAAGAGTAATTAAAAGAGGACTTCTGATGTCAGGCAGAAACTGTCAGCTTACCATCGAATTGGTTGACAAGCCGGGACAGCTTAAAGACGTATCTCGTATAATTGCGGAACTTGGCGGAAATGTCACCTCGGTACACCACGAAAGAGCGAACGAGGGCTCGGAGGTTAACGGTTGTTATTTGAGAATTGCTCTTGAAACCAGAAACTTTGAGCATATTTCCGAAATCAAAAAAGCCTTAACCGATAACGGATTTAAACTGGTATCATTTTGATTGAAATTACAAGATTGGAGTAACAAATATGAAAAAAATCTGCACAGAGAAAGCCCCGAAGGCGATAGGTCCATATTCGCAAGCTGTTATAACGGGGAATTTGGTATATACATCGGGACAAATTCCGATAAATCCCGAAACCTCAAACATAGAGGCAACGGATATCAGTGCTCAAACGGAACAGGTTATGAAAAATCTCGGCGAGGTTTTGAAGGCCGCAGGTTCTTCCTTCGAAAAGGCAATTAAAACGACTTGTTTTCTCGCTAATATCGCTGATTTTGCAGCATTCAATGAAGTTTATGCCAAATATTTCACAGAAAAGCCCGCTCGCAGCTGCGTAGCGGTAAAGGATTTACCTAAGGGTGCGCTTGTAGAGGTAGAGGTTATCGCTGAAATATAAAAGAGACTATTTGGTTTAGGTACAAGCCTAAAAAACGAGAGACACCGAGATAATACTCGCTGTCTCTCGTTTTTTGTCCGGTTTATGACTTAATAAAACATTTTTCAAGATTTTTTGAAATAATTCTAAAATAATATGTACAAAATTGAAAATATATGTTATAATAAAACTAATTATAGATTAAGCATTGGAAAAATTATGGAAAACAAGTACAAACAAAATAAAAAAAAAGGCGGCAACAGACCCGCAAAAGAAAATACTTCTATACGATTTCCGAAAGAAGAAATTGATAAAGATTGCATTATTATCGGCAGGAACGCCGTAAAAGAATTGCTCTCATCAGGGAGAGATATAGATAAAGTCTATGTTTCGGTAGGCGAACGCGAAGGCTCAATTAAGTTGCTTGTAGCCTTGGCTATCGAAAGAAAAATTCCTGTAATAGAGGTGGATAGAGCAAAACTCGACAACATTTCTGCCGGTGGAGCCCATCAAGGAATTGTTGCTCTCGCTCCTAAGAGAGATTACTCGACCGTTGATGATATATTGAATTATGCAGAGGAAAAGGGAGAAAAACCGTTTGTAATTTTGCTTGACGAACTCGAAGATCCTCACAACTTGGGAGCAATAATTCGAAGTGTAGATTGCTCAGGAGCTCACGGTGTAATAATTCCCAAGCGTCGATCAGTAGGCTTGACCGGAACGGTTGGTAAGGCTTCTGCCGGCGCGATAGAGCACGTAAAAGTTGCAAAAGTTACAAATCTTTCTCAAACGATAGACGAGCTTAAAGAGAAGGGGCTTTGGATTTACGGAGCAGATATGGACGGCTCCGAATATTACAATACTGATTTCACGGGCGGAGTTGCTTTGGTGCTTGGCAGCGAAGGCTTTGGAATATCCCGTGTGATTAAAGAAAAATGTGATTTTATAGTATCAATTCCACTTTACGGAAATGTTAATTCGATGAACGTGTCCTGTGCAGGAGCTGTTCTTTTAACAGAAGTAGCACGTCAGAGACATAGCGTTAAGAAGGGGGGATAATCTTGCAAAACGAAAAAAATACCGAGGCTGAAAAGAATTCTTCAAATGAAATTCCAATTTCTATTGAAACCGTCGAAGACGGAATAGAATTCACTTATGGCATAGATACAACCTCGCAAAATGAAATTTCAAAAAAGACCGAAACAAAGCCGGAAATAGCAGGAAATGTAAAGTCTGGCGTACAATTTGAGGTGGAAGAACAGAAAAAAACCGAAGAATTTGTTGTTCCTGAAAAATACGGGGAAAAGCCCGAGTCTCCCTCAAATACGCCTGTTTCAGAGGGGGCGGCGTTCAAGCCTATTTGGAACACCTACGTTCCCCACTTCACGGAAGCAAGCGAAAAATATCGTTTGGGAATTTACCGTCCCGACTTCTACCAAAAGAAAGAGAAAAAGGCAGAGGAAGAGCTTGAAGACGCAAATTCGATAGATCCCACCGCAGAAATAGAAGAGGATGCCCCGGCAGTTGAGACAGAACCGGTAGTTGTGGAGAACAAAAAAGAACCGGGAACAGAGCAGGCTAAAATGTTTAAGTTCGCCTTTGAAGATGATGGTGATGAACTTAGTGATTCGGTAGCAGACAAAAAAGCTACCCAAGATAACCTTGAAGAACGTAAGCCTTTTTACGTTCCTCAAGAGCCGCCTGTAAAGAAAATCTCGTCCAAAAAGATTGAGAAAAAGCCGGAAGACAACTCGGATGATGCGAGTGATGATGAATTTGAAGAATCAAAGAGCACACCGGTTACCACATTTGAATACGAGGAAAAAAAGCGTCAATACGAAGAACCCACTTCTGACATTGGCGATAAAATCATTGAATCTGATAAGAGGGAATATACCGTTCTTTCTCAAAGGGACTCCTTTATCGACAAGTTTTTGGACTCAATCGTGGGCATAAAAATCAGATTTTTCACCGCGGCTGTTCTTTCGCTGTTGGTTCTGATTTTTGAAAACCTGTTTTTGTTTGGCTTAGACGTCCCGACATTTCTTGGAATTTCGCAGCAACCGGCATCTATGGCAATACTCGACCTGCTTTTCGTTGCCTGTATGTATTTGCTCGTTTTACCCGAGGTTATACGCTCGTTCAGAATGTTGCTCAAAAAGCAATTAATTCCAGAATTTAATCTTACAATCTCTCTTGTCCTTGTTACGGTTTATACCGTGGTTTGCGTAGCGATACCCGAGCCTAAGTACGCTCTTTTCGGTTTGGTTTTTGCTTTAATGTGTCTTGCCGCAATCAGCGCTTCTTACTTCAAAAAGAACGCGGAACACACGTCTTTTGCATTGATTTCTCAAAATGGTGAAAAACGTATTATTGATATTAAGAATACTGCCGACCTTGAAAGAGAAAATATAGCTCTCGACGGAGCAATAAAGGAACATAAATCCAAGACTGCCAGATTTTTCCGTACTACTTTTGTAAGTGGATTTTTCCGCAGAATTGAGAAAAATTCCGAGAATTGTAAAAACAATCTTTTAATCTTAGGCGTTTCGCTTGGATTTGCTGTTGTCAGTGCGATTATAGCACTTATCATTTGGAATGTTCTCATAGCAGTTACAGTTTTTGTTCTCGTTTACATGATTTCTACACCCTTGATTTCTGTTTTGGCACATAAATTGCCATATCTCGCAGTAACCGAGGAGTTCAAAAAGGAAAGCACGGCGTTTATTGGCGAACAGTCCGTACTCGACTACTCAAAAATTGATGTTATAACCTTTGAGGATACCGAGGTCTTTGGCGCGGATGATGTAAATCTTCAAAGGATTATGCTTTACGGTAAGAATGAAAATCTTTCAAAAGCATTAAAACAGATGTCAGCGCTTTTCCAAAAGGTTGGCGGACCTCTTGATGTGCTGTTTTCCAAATCTCTTGATAGAAAATGCCCGCCCGCATATAACACTTATGTAGAAGAGGATGGCGTAGAAGGAGAGATCGATTATAAAACTGTCTGCGCGGGCACAATGGATTATATGATTCGCCATCGTGTGACTGTCCCTGAAGAAGAGGGTAGACAAACCGCTCCGATTTCTAACACTACTCGCGTAATCTATGCCGCAGAGGACGGTGTGATTTATGCGAAATTCTATATTAGATATTCCTTCTCCGAAGAATTTTCTATGCTTTTTCCAATTTTGGAGGAAGAGGAGATTGTTCCGCTGATTTATACTCGAGATCCTAACATAAGTCCTGAATTTATAAGGACGTTAACCGCGGGAAATGACAGGATAAGAATTATGAAAAAGAGGACCTCTCCTGTAGACGATAATATGCTCTACCGTCGTGTAAATATAGGCGCGGTTGCTCTTGGAGATAAAATGAATTCGATAAACGCGCTTCTCTTAACTAAGAGATATTCGCGTATGAGTAAAACTTTGTCCAAGGTTGAACTTGCTTTTTCGATTTTGGGCGCACTGGGCGCTGCGGTGCTCTCGTTTTTATCGCTCACCGGAATACCCACTGTATTTTTCGCGCTTTATGAAGGCGCACTGCTCACTTGGCTATTCGCTTATGTGAGAAAGAAAATATATATTTCACCATTTCAAAACTAATTGACGACAGGAAAAAACAAATGTCAGAAAAAAATATTTCATCTATACTTAAATCGGTTGAAAAGCCGGGAAGGTATATCGGTGGTGAGTATAATAGGATAATGAAGGACAAAGCGGATGTAAAATGCCGCTTTGCTTTCTGTTTTCCGGATACTTACGAAATCGGTATGTCTAATTTGGGAGTAAGAATACTCTATGACGTTCTTAACAAGCAAAAAGATATTTGGTGTGAACGCTTTTACGCTCCTTGGACTGATATGATAGAAAAAATGAGGGAGTATAATCTTCCTCTCGCTTCTATGGAAAGCGGAGATGCTCTTACAGAGTTTGATCTTATAGGTTTTTCTCTCCAATACGAGCTTTGCTATACCACCGCGCTCGCAATGCTCAAAATGGCAAGAATTCCGATTTATTCCAAGGACAGGAACGAAAAAACGCCTATAATAATAGGCGGAGGACCTTGCGTTTATAATTCGGAGCCCGTAGCTGACTTTTTCGACCTTATCAACGTAGGAGAAGGCGAGGAAGTGCTTTTAGAGATAAGCCGTTTGTATATTGAAATGAAAGAAAACGGCTCGTATTCAAGAGATAAATTCCTTTGTGAAGCATCAAAAATTGAAGGTGTTTATATTCCGTCTTTTTACGACGTAGTTTATAACGACGATGGTACGATTCGGGAATATAAGCCTAAATATGACGGTATTCCTACAAAAATCAAGAAGAGAATTATCAAAAATCTTGATGAGGTTTCATATCCTGAAAAGCTCGTTATGCCTTATATCGAAACCGTACACGACAGAATTGTAATGGAGGTTTACAGGGGCTGCATACGCGGATGCAGATTTTGTCAAGCGGGAATGGTTTACAGACCAATCAGAGAGAAATCTCCCGATGTTATATGTAAAAATGCAAAGTGCCTTTATGAAAATACCGGATATGACGAAATATCGCTTATTTCATTGTCGATAAGCGATTATTCAAAATTGCCTGAATTGACGGACAAACTGCTTTCGTGGACAGATGATGCTAAGGTTAGTCTTTCCTTGCCGTCTTTGAGACTTGACAGCTTTTCCGAGGAACTTATGAAAAAGGTTTCGTCGGTCAGAACCGGCGGACTTACCTTCGCCCCCGAAGCGGGAACGCAACGTTTGCGTGACGTCATCAACAAAAATGTAACGGAAGAGGATTTAACCCGCGCCGTAAATATCGCTTTCAGAGGCGGGAAGAGTAACGTAAAGCTTTATTTTATGAACGGCTTGCCAACCGAGACCTACGATGATATCGAGGGAATTTCAAAATTGGCAAGTAAAGTAATTGATACCTATTTTGCTCTTCCTAAGCAAGAACGCCCTAGAGGAATTGGAGTTACAGTCAGTGTTTCTTGCTTTGTTCCAAAACCGTTCACTGCTTTTCAATGGGAAAAGCAGGATAGCTACGAGACTCTCTGCGAGAAACAACAATACCTGAAACAGTGCATCAGCGATAAGCGAATCAGATATAATTATCACGATGCTAAGGTTTCCAGAATAGAGGGCGTTTTGGCAAGAGGAGACCGTCGTCTCGCTCCTGTTATCGCCTTGCTTGTAGAAGAAGGCGCAATATTTGATGCTTGGGATGAGCATTTTGATTATGAAAAATGGATATCCGCCTTTGAAAGATGCGGCGTAGACCCGGATTTTTATACAACACGAGGATTTGGACTTGATGAGGTTTTGCCTTGGGACATTATTGATGCGGGTGTGACAAAAGAGTTCTTGCTTCGCGAAAGAAACAATGCCTATAACGAGAAAACAACCCCGTCCTGTCAAGAAAAATGCAGTGGGTGCGGTGCAAATAAGCTTGGAGGTAATAACAGATGGTGCAAGAAATAAATCAACCCTTTCTGACTTACCGCGTAAAATTCGTCAAGCTTGGAAGTCTTCAATATATATCGCATTTAGATCTGGTTAGAACGATGAATAAAGTATTGATCAGAACCAAACTTCCGCTCTGGTACAGCGAGGGCTTTAATCCAAAACCTAAAATGGTTTTCTCGTTACCTCTTTCAATCGGAGCGCAGAGCATGAGCGAATATATGGATATAAGACTCACCTCGCGCGTCGATGAAAATACCGTTTTGACTCTGATTAACGAAAATGTAACAGAGGAGCTTCGGGCTTTGGAAGTGTATTGCCCTGAAACAAAGCTATCCGACATCAAATGGTATTCATATCAAATAAAAATCAAGACTAAATTAGTAAGCGAGGAACTGGTCAACAAATGCAACTCTGAACTGAATAAAGAGAACTTGATTGTTGAGAAGAATAGCAAAAAGGGAATAAGCACGATTGACATAAAACCAATGATTAAATATGCCGACTCGGTTTTAGACGGAGATATGATTTCAATATCTGCAATTCTTAGTTCTGACAGCGGAGCCGTGCTTAACCCTGAACTTTTTATCAAGGCGTTAAACGAAAAGTGTAATTTTTTTACAGAGGGCAATCTGCTTGAAGAATACTATACGATTATGCGCCTGAAAGCCTATACGGAAGATATGAATGAGTACAAATAAATAAAATACTATCTAAATTGATACCGGAAAGTCGCCTTAAATGCTCTATTGAGTTTATAAGGCGATTTTTTGTTATTATAATGTTTTCTGTGTCTTTCACGTTAGCCGAGCCGATAATTTCAGCAAAGCAGTCGTCAATATCGGTTAAATCGCTATGTGAAACCGTGAGACTTAAATAATGCTCTCTTTTTTCAAACCTTTCGTAGCAGGCAGTAAATTCCATAGAAATATCTTCGGAATTTTCAATATCTATTTTTTCTATGTCACGAATAGTTTGTGTCAGCATAATATGAATAATGTACGAATTGATGATGACTACCGAAAATACAATGCATAAAAATATAATAGACAGTTTTACTTGTTTCATCGTAAATCCTTTCGTACCAAATTTGTGTTTTCGTTATCATCCACAGTAAACAAAAAAACATTTTCAGGTATTTCCTGATAATTTGACAGTTTTTCTTTAAGCCAGCAGAAGTCGTAGCCTAAACGGGATAGTAGATTTTTATTAATTTCTCCATCCAGTATAATGCTGTGCGTGATTTTATCTGAGTTTTTTGATTTGTAAAACGATATGTTTCCGTTCTGTTCCAAAAGGGCGTATTCGACCGTTGAGATATCAAAAATTGATTGCATGCGCATCTCACATAATACTTCGTTAATTGATATGCGGTTTTCACTTAAAGCTTCTTGCAGAATTCTACCTTTATATATTATATATACGGGCTCTCCTTCAATAAGCTTTTTTAACTTTGCGGATTTGTTTTTGTAATGTGAAACCAATATTTCTGCCGAAACAATAAAGAATATGGGAATTATAGCGTTCATAAGCGGAATATCCGGTTCGGTAATAGGCATAGATGCTATTTCCGAAATCAAAAGAGCGCCGACCAGTTCATTGATTTCCAACTCGCCGATTTGTCTTTTACCCATTAACTTCATTGAAAATATCAGCAGCAGGTAAGTTATAACACTTCTAATCAAAATAGATGCCATAATTCCTCCTATTATATATGTAAATTATGTCTCTTTGAATAATAAATATGCAAAAATCTATTGTTATTTTAGAGCAAAATTGACAAAACGAAATTTTTTTCAAAAAACTTTAAAAAACATCTTGACAAACAATCATATTTGAGTTATAATAGACAGGCTACGACCGAATGGAAGTTGTAGCAACTTGCTCATTGAAAATTGAACAACATGAAATTTCGAGCACTGAAAAGTGCAGAGATCTCGTTAATAACACTTTGAAAGAAAAAATACTCAAAACAAGTAAAAGAAGCTAGATAAGCT
>JAZUPQ010000100.1:0-6883 GCA_045605265.1 Eubacteriales bacterium
CTATACGAGATACTTTTCGATCTGAATACAAACCTCTGCGACCGGTTCGCGGCACTTACGCCTTTTCAAGTCCGCCGTGAGCCGTTTCACGATGTTTTATGTATATATATCCGCCTTGTCGGTCAGAACGAGCGCAAGAAGCCGGAAAGCGAGAGAGTTCCCGAGGGCTCGTTCGTGTTAGGCGATACGCTCTTCAAGCCTGCTCAGGGCGATGATTGGTGGTGATATAATGCCGGAAGAAAATTATACCAGTAAGTTCCGAGTTGATGTATCAGACTTGAAAAAAGGGCTTTCAGAAGCCAATCAAGCTATCAAGAAGGCAAACGCTGAGTTTGAGAACGCGACCGCCGGAATGAAAGACTGGGAAAAGTCAGCCGACGGTCTGAATGCAAAGATAACGCAGCAGAGAAAGCTCGTCGAGGAGGAACAGAAGAAGCTCGACCTCCTGAAAGAGCAGCTCGCCCGTGTCAATAAGGCTCAGGAGGACGGACAGAAGACAATCCGGGACCTCAACAGCAAGTATGACGAGGCTGTCAAAAAGTACGGCGCTACATCCGATGAAGCGAAGAAATACGCGAAGCAGCTATCTGATGCTCAAAAAGCACAAGAACGTAACAAGAAATCCGCCGAGGATCTCGAGCTCAAGATCATCAATCAGGATACAGCAGTCAAAAACGCTCGCGCACAGATTAACGAATATGAAACGGCTCTCAACAAGCTCGAAAACGAGGAAGGTGAGGGCGCGAAGTCTGCGGACAAGCTGAATGATGAGCTTGAAGATACCGGCAAGCAGGCTCAGAAGTCTGCCGACGGAGGTATTCAGGCTTTTGCTGTAGCTCTCGGTAATCTTGCCGAGAAAGTTATAGTTGATGTCACGCGGAAGCTTGGAGATCTGATGAAAAGCGTTGTCGACGGCGGCATCGCATTTGATTCTTCAATGTCTAACGTCAAGGCGATATCCGGCGCGACATCGGAGCAGATGCAGCAATTATCCGATACTGCTCAGGAACTCGGAAAAACAACGAAATTCACATCTACCGAAGTTGCTGACGGCTTCGGATATATGGCAATGACAGGCTGGAAAACCGAGGATATGCTTGGCGGTATCAGCGGCGTTCTGAACCTCGCGGCTGCTTCGGGAGCTGACCTTGCCACTACGTCAGACATCGTCACAGACTCACTCACGGCATTCGGGCAGACAGCGGAGGAAGCAGGGCGACTCGCTGACATAATGGCTGCGACCGCTGCGAACGCCAATACAAACGTTGAGCTTATGGGTGAAACGTTCAAGTATGTCGCTCCGCTCTCGGGCGCGTTAGGTTTTTCAATGGAAGATACGGCTATAGCAACCGGACTTATGGCGAACAGCGGTATCAAGGCTACGCAAGCCGGTACATCTATGCGAGCGCTCTTTACACGTCTGGCAGCGCCGACGAAGGACAGCGCCGAAGCTATGAATGTTCTCGGGTTATCTCTTACTGATTCAGAAGGGAATATGAAATCACTGTATGAGATAATGAGCGAACTTCGTGGATCATTCGGTGAGCTAAAAATATCCGAAGAAGAGTTTACGGCTTCGATGAATAAGCTCGACGCGGCTCTTGAATCCGGCGAAATGGAAGAGAATGAGTATAACGAGGCTCAGGCGGAACTTATCGAGAAAGCATACGGAGCAGAAGGAGCTTTGAAGGCACAGTACGCCTCGATGCTTGCAGGTAAGAACGGACTTTCCGGCTTCCTTGCTATCGTCAATGCAAGTGATGAAGACTTTCAGAAGCTTACTGACAGCATATATGGCAGTTCCGGTGCAGCTCAGGAAATGGCGGACACTATGATCGATAACCTCGGCGGAGATCTAACGCTGTTATCATCAGCCTTCGACGGATTCAAGCAAAAAATCTATGAGTCTGTATCAGGTCCGCTCCGGTCGGTAGTTCAAGGGCTGACGAATGAAATACTCCCTGCACTCACAGATTTGATCGAAGGCAAGGAAGGAGCCGCAGAGAGACTCGGCGAGGGTATAGGAAAGATCGCGACGAATATCGTCACGACGCTGACCGGCTTTATTCCGCAGGCTGTAACAATAGGCACTAAGCTTATAGAGAGCGTAGTGACAGGACTAATAGCAGCGCTCCCTGACGTGGTGAATGGCATTAAGCAAGGCATAACAAGCCTGCTGCGCTCACTCGGTACTCTCCTGCCAAATATCATAGATGCAGTGCTTGATGTGCTTCCTGCGCTTAATGAGGCGTTGTTCGGCGCAATACCGCAGATAATCAGCGCGTTGACGGACTTGCTGACGGTCCTTGTGAACAAGATGCCGCCTATCGTGCAGAAGGCACTCGCGACAGCGCCGAAGGTGTGGAAAGCGGTAGCAGACTCGCTCACAGCCGGACTGCCTGCTCTAATCGCAGGATTTCGAGGGCTCTTGCAGGCTATCATCGACCAGTACCCGGTTATGATACCCATACTCAAAGAGGGGCTCACAACACTGATAAACGAGACTTCGTCTCTGATATCAACGTTCTCACCTCTGCTACAGGACGCACTCATACAGTTCGTGACGGTAGCACTGGAGGCAATGCCGGAAATAATAACACTTTTCAGCGATGAAGTTGACGTTCTTATCCCGGCTATCGTCGAGGCACTTATCGCGAATATACCGTTGCTCGTTCAGACGGCTGTAAAGATGTCTCAGGCGACTTCAAAGGCCGTACCGCCGATAATTGAGGCGCTCTGGGAAACGGTCAAGGCAATTTTTAAGGCAGGATTCGACAACCTCAAAGACAGAGCGTCTGATGCTTGGGAAGGCATCAAGACGGTGTTCGGTAAGGTGGCTGACTTCTTCGGCGATACGTTCAGCGGCGCGTGGGAGCGCGTGAAGGCTGTATTCTCCGCAGGCGGCAAGATATTCGACGGAATCAAGGAAGGTATCGTCAGCGCGTTCACGGCAACAGTCAACGCGATTATCCGCGGCATCAACAAGGTGGTAACAGTGCCGTTTGAGAGCATTAACGATATACTTGATAAGCTTCAGGGTATTGAGGTGCTCGGTATCAGTCCGTTCGAGGGGCTCGTCTCGCGTATCAACATACCTCAGATACCGGAGCTCGCGTATGGTGGTATCCTAAAGCGCGGTCAGTTTGGCATCCTTGAAGGCAAGAACGATGAGGCGGTTATCCCGTTACAGAACAATATCGAGGGTATGCGTCGAATTGCCGGTATGCTCGCCGAGGAAATGGGCGGCGGCGTTGGCGGTGCTCCGGTAAATAACTACACATTTACGCAGACAAACAACAGCCCGAAGGCTCTCTCTCGCTGGGACATCTACCGGCAGACGAGGAACCTCATCAACGCAATGAAGGGAGTGTGAGACGGTGTTCACTCTGAAAATAGATAATCATCGCGGCTCAGTCACAGAGCTGACGCATAACCGCGGCAGATATGCCGTTGTAGGCATTGACGGTCTCACACGACCGCCGACGAATATCAATACAGCCGTAGCCGGTGGCATAGACGGTGCGTTTTTCAATTCGGCGCGAGTCGAGCGGCGCAATCTCGTCATATCAATTATACTTCGCGGAGATATTGAGGCAAACAGACAAGCTCTGTATTCGATATTTCCACTGAAATCGGTATGTACGGTATATTTTGAGAACAAAAACAGAAGTGTGAAGATAGACGGCTACGTCGAGACGCTCGAGGCTGACCTGTTCTCGATGCAGGAGCGTGCTCAGGTGTCGATAATCTGTCCGCGCCCGTACTTTGAGGACGCAAACACGATAATTGACGAGCTCTCGACTACAGTCAAGCTGTTTCAGTTTCCGTTCAGCATATCGGATCCGATATCTTTTGCGGAGATCTACGACGAACCGCACGCGTTCCTGACTAACGTCGGCGACGCTGAGACAGGCTTCGAGCTCACGGCTGACATACAGGCTGACATCAATACGCTGACGATAACGAATCTCACGACAGGCGCGTATTTCACTGTTAATTACGCGATGCAGGAGGGCGATACGTTTACACTCTCCACGGTGCAGGGGCAGCTCAACGTGCATCTGACGCGCGGAGACGAGACAATACAGCTTCTCAACTACATCGGTGAAGATTCAAGCTGGATAAAACTCGTCTCAGGACTCAATGATATGACATACTCGACTGATATCGAGGACGAGTTCCCGGTCCGAATATCTGCCGTATGGCTGTACGGAGGTGTCTGATATGGTGCTCGATATATGGCGGCTTGATGTTGAAAACAGCACGTTTGAGAAGATAGACATCATTGACACGGCGACTTCGGTCATATGGATAGAGCGCTATCAGGATCTCGGACAGTTCGAGCTTTACATATCCGCTCTGCCGCGCTGGATCGACTTATTCACAAATAACGAGATCTTTATAACTAAGCAGGGAAGCACCTGTGCAATGTACGTCGAGTCGGTGAAACTTACGGAAAACACCGAGGAAGGCGACTATCTCACAATAACCGGCAGAAGTGCCGAGGTTATGATGCTCTGGCGCTCGATGCCGTATAGTAACTTTGAGGATTCTCAGCAGCTCGGACGGTTCACGGCAGAGCGCATAATTCGCGACATAATGACAACGTGGCTGATAAATGACAGTGTTATATTCACAAATGACAACGCTATCCCGTTCCTGAGCATCGAGGAGTCCCACGGCTGGGAGGACTACACGGAGCGGCAGTTCACCGGAAAGACAGTGCTCGATGTGCTGCGAGACCTCTGCGGCTCGTTCGCTTACGGCTTCCGGTTCGCGTGGACGGGAAGCGGTTTCGAGTTCCAGCTGTATCAGGGCACAGACCGTAGCTTCGGGCAGACCGACAACACATACGTGATATTCTCGCCGGACTTTAACAACCTGACAAGCTCGGAGTACATCAAGGACAACAGCAACTACTACAACTCGGCGATATGTGCCGGACAGGGCGAGGGCTCAGAGAGAACGCTCGTGTATTGCTATCCGGAGGACACAACCGGATTCAAGCGCCGCACACTCTGGGTCGATGCGCGTCAGAGCGCCGGTGAAGGAACGACGTACCGAAAGCAGCTCAAAGCTCAGGCGGACGGAGCACTCGCAGAACACAAGCAGTTCGAGAGCTTCACGGGCGAAGTATTCACCGAAGGCTCGTACAGATACGGCGTTGACTACAGCCTCGGCGACAAGGTAGCCGTTGAGAACAACTACGGCATTAAGGGCTCGGCGCGTGTTGTTGAGGTGACAGAAGTCGAGGACGCGGAGGGCTACAGGCTGATACCGACGCTCTCTGAGTGGACAATATTACCTACGGAGGAGGACGATAATGGATAAGTTCGGATTTTTTAACAGCGTCGGCGGCGACAGGAAGTACGACGCGGACGACATTTCTAATTTTTTCTACAACCTGATATCTGACGGCGTGCTCGTAACGCCTGCCTCGAATCTCAAAGTCTCGGCGTTCCGAGATATGCAGGTGCAGGTCGGAGCAGGCTACGCGATGATCAAGGCTAAGTATTACAAGGCAGACGCGGACAACGTGCTCACGCTCGACGCGGCGGACCCTACGAACGCAAGAATTGACCGTATCGTTCTCACACTGAATTATGCGGCGCGTAACATCACGCTGAACGTCAAGAAAGGCACTCCGGCTCAGAGTCCGACAGCTCCGGCACTCTCGAGGACTGAGGGTGATATCTGGGAGATTTGTCTCGCAGAAATTGCAATATCGGCAGGCGCTACGGCGATAACAGCGGCAGATATAACCGACACTCGCCCGGATTCTACGCTTTGCGGATATATCACAGGGCTCATAGATCAGATAGGCACAACAGAACTGTTCTCACAGTTCACGGCGGCGTTTAATACGTGGTTTGGTAATCTTACCGAGACGCTCACTGTCAACGTATCGGTGCAGATGCGCCGCGGCGTATATACGACAGCCGCCTCGTATGAGGCAGTTATCCCGATAACAGTACCCGGATACGACCCGACTACGGACGCGCTGACGGTATATATCAACGGACTGAGGCTCATACCGGGCGTAGATTATGCCGAGAATGCGACGACGATAACTCTCGCGAACGCTATCAGCGAGGCAGGTACCAAGGTATTCTTCGAGGCGCTCGTTGATGCGGTGGCGGCTCCGGCACTGACCGGCGTACCGACAACGGAGGTGATAGAGTGATTAACCTCTATACATTCAGCGACTCGGGCACAGCCGCCGGACAGGTAACAGAGCTGTATAACTGGCTTTCTGAGTATGCAGCTCCGTTTTTTGATGAAATCAAAATAAATACCTCGACAGCTACAACGATCGACTTCTTCGAGGGCGGAGTGCTCCTGATGCAGATATACTGCGTTGCGAATTTTCCACACGGTAAGATATGGTACAAGAAAAACGCACAGGCACCGACGTGGACTGCGAGAAATTTTCAGGGCGCGAGCGGCTTTAAGTATGCCGCCGCAACCGGAAAAGGATTTATGTTGCTTAACTCTGGCTCACTGCTCGACGGTATCTATGTATCGAAGGACAATAACGGGCAGACCGTTATTATTATGGCTGATATCGGAACGAGCTCAATAGGCAGACGGCAGATGATAGCCGCGCGTCCTAAGACATACGGATATTCTGAGTTGCTTGAGCAAAGCTCAGGAAATACGTATCTTGATCTATTCTTCCGTCCGGCTCAATATACGTCGCTGACTCCGGTCGTCGTCAACACCGGAATCGACTACACATATGCAAGCGGCGCAGATTTTTCAGTCTGCGAAAATATGTTTATATGCTCATACTCAGCTACATCACGCGGAATCGAAGTGTACAAGATGAATTTGAATGACAAAAGCTATATAACTAACGGATATATAGCAATAGCGGAGTAAG
>JAZUPQ010000101.1:0-1888 GCA_045605265.1 Eubacteriales bacterium
AAACACGGTTAAGATTGTGCGTGATAAAGATAAAACAATTGCCGATAATGCAGAATTATACGTTAAGCAGCAGGCTAATTCTAAATGGCTCAATTTATACAAACCTTCTCTCTATATCTATTCACTCTCGGGCAGAGATACAACAAAATGGATAAACCGCACATTGCGACGAATGGGTGAAGCGCCGGTAATATATAACCGTGAAAAAGCAGATGATTCTCGATTAAATATTCAGAGAATGATGCAAAACGAAGGTTTCCTGCACGCTTCGGTGAAGTTGTATGCGGTACCTGTAAAAAAGAAAATTAATCAAATAGATGTCTATTACTATTTGAAAGAAAATCAAAGATATACAATAGGGGAAATAGACTCAAGAATAAACGATGATATAATTGCCGGAATAATTAAAGAAAACGAGAGCAAAACATTGCTGGCTACCGGGCAATATTTCAGTATAAGCAATCTTGATGCTGAACGGAGCAGAATAGTTGCGCTGTTAAAGGATAGCGGATACTATAAATTTACAAAAGATATGATTACATTCGTTGCTGATACAGCAAAATATTCTTTGAATGTTAATCTTACTATGAATATTCTGAAGAATGAGGAAAATAGTCAATTGTTCAGACGTTATACAATTAATAAAATCGTTTATGTGTCGGAGCCAAATATCTTCAAGAATATGGCAGTACAGGAATGTGATACAATGCAATGGGGTATATATACTCTTCTATATAATGATAAGCCCTATTTGCGGCGTAGTAAACTTGAAGACTGTACTTTCGTTGCACCCGGGGAATTTTATAATCTGAGCAATGTAAATAAAACGTATAACTCGTTTGCACAACTGAGTGCGTTGCGCCATACATCTTTGCATATGGTAGAGCATCCCGATACGGCGTTGCTCGATTGTTATATAATTTTCGAAAAAAACAAACGTTATTCGGCTGAAGCAGAGTTGGAGATAACAAACACTAAAAAGGATGGTGTTTCAAATGCTTTTGCTGTTTCGATGGATAATTTTTTCGGAAATTTTGGATTAACCTCTTCCGTTGCATTCTCAAACAGAAATCTTTTTCGTGGCTCCGAGTTACTTTCATTTCGTCTTTCGTGGACGTGGGAAACTATAAAAGGATTGAGCGATTATTTGCGAGAAAACTTCATAGAGTATGATGCCGAACTAAGTTTAAAAAGCAAGGGGTTGTTTGCTCCTATAATTCCTGCTATGAAAGATATTCCTTCGATTGTATCATTGAAGTATAATTCGCAGCGCCGTCCCGAATATGACCGTAATTCCGTTGCTTTCAAGCACGTCCGACTCTTACGTGGGCGAGAATACGGACACGCTCGCAAGCTATACGCTCGCTTGCGCAGTAGACACCCCCAAGGGCGCGAGAGTTGCGTGGTTTACGGGCGGCGAGGCGTTCAATAAGCCGCGCTCCGACTCGGTGGCCGTCGTTTTGTACGCACTCAGCTGGACGAGTATGGAGTACGAGAGCAATACGGGAAATATCACCGCGGCGCTCTATACCCCCGCGACGGCTACCCCCGACTCCTTCCTTTCGGGAATTATTTCATTCGTGCTTGTCGCGCTCCCCGTGGGCGTGGGAGTATTCGGTGCTCTAACTCTCAATAAGCGCAAAAAAAGAAAATGACCTTGAGGTGAGAATATGGGATATTGGATATTTATGCTCATAATGAATCTGCTTACCCCGGCAGTTATGATAGCTTTTGGGATTATTTTCAAAAAGCGTGCCCCAAAAGAAATAAATTGGATATACGGGTACCGAACGGCGTTGTCTATGAAAAACGAGGATACCTGGCAGGTAGCGCATAAGCGGTGCGGAGAACTGTTTTTGCGCGGCGGAATAGCTATGAGTATTCTAGT
>JAZUPQ010000102.1:0-6787 GCA_045605265.1 Eubacteriales bacterium
GAGGCGCCCTCTTCGCCTCTTTGTCTGATTATAATTTTAATGGGTGTGCCCGAAAATCCGTAGGTATCTCTCAAACAGTTCTCAATATATCTTCTGTACGAAAAATGAAAGAGCTCTTCGCTATTACAGAATATAACGAACGTAGGTGGCGCGACACTTACTTGCGTCATGTAATAAATCTTTAATCTCTTGCCCTTGTCGGACGGTGGCTGTACCCTTGTCATCGCGTCATTGAGAAGGTCGTTCAACTGTCCTGTCGTAACTCTTCTGGTAGCTTCAAGATGGCAGTCCTTTATCATTTTGTAAATATTGGTTACTCTCTGTCCTGTTTTTGCGGACACATAGACTATTGGTGCGTAAGGCATATAGGCGAGGGCAATCCGAATCTTATCGTTGAAGGATTTTACGGTGGAATTGTCCTTCTCTATCATATCCCATTTATTTACTACTATTATACAAGCCTTTCCCGCCTCGTGAGCAATTCCGGCGATTTTTTCGTCCTGCTCGGTAATTCCGTCCATAGCATCAATCATCAAGAGGCATACGTCAGCTCTTTCGACCGCCATATTGGCTCTCAAAACACTGAATTTCTCAATTCTGTCCTCTACCTTGGACTTCCTGCGAATGCCTGCTGTATCTATAAAATTAAAGACGCCTTCACTGTTTTCAACTCTTGTATCGACTGCATCGCGAGTTGTTCCCGCTATATCGGAAACGATAACTCTTTCTTCTCCGCACATACGGTTAATGATGGAAGATTTGCCTGCATTAGGCTTTCCTATTACCACAACGTTGATTATTCCCTCCTCTGCATCTTCTTCATTATCAAAATCACATTCCTCTACGATTGCATCAAGAAGGTCACCCGAGCCTGTACCGTGAATTGAGGAGAGGGCTATTGGCTCTCTATCAAATCCGAGCTCATAAAACTCGTAAAATTCAAAAGGGACTGCTCCTATGCTGTCCACCTTGTTCACGACGAGGACGATTGGTTTGCCTGATTTTTTAAGCATTATTGCAATATCGCGGTCATCTGCTAAAAGTCCTGCTCTGATATCGCACATAAAGATAATAACGTCAGCGCTGGCAACGGCAATTTCAGCCTGCGTGCGCATCTGCTTCAAAATGGTATCATCGCTTTTAGGCTCGATACCGCCCGTGTCAATAAGTATAAACTTGCGCTCGTTCCACTCGGCTTCCGCATAAATTCTGTCGCGGGTTACTCCGGGAACATCCTCGACTATCGAACGGCGCTCGCCTATCAGCTTGTTAAAAAGCGTACTCTTGCCTACGTTTGGACGTCCGACGATAGCAACTATTGGTTTTGACATCTATATTACCTCTTTTCAAAATTTCTGAATTAAAGCGTTCCGCGCTTCAAACCGCAGACCGACTCAACGAACTCAAAGCCATCATTACCCGTAGTGTCGGCTTTAATTGAAAGTCGTTTTTCAAGCTCCCGAAAACTCATTCCGCAAAGAAAAACATCCTCGCCCTCACGCAGCGCGTTTGTTGGCAAAAGAAGTTCATCCGCGTCGAGTTTTCCCTCTAACTGTTGACAAATGTCAACCCCTGTCAGAAGTCCCGATACGGTTATACTGTCGCCGAAGAAATTGTTGATTATTTTGTAAACCTTTATCTCTGTCTGCGGGCAGATTTCGGAGATTTTTTCAGCCATTTTCACAATGGTGTCATACATAGCGACACCGCTCACAACAGCTACTCTTCTCTTTCTTATTTCATTTGTTTTGACGTAGTCCGAAAGGGAGCAGACAGCGCTAGCGAACTCATCTTCAAAGGAGCGAATCATACCCACTCCGTTTTCAATTTGCGGATATTCTTCGTAGTAATCAGATTTGGGAATGTCCATTTCTGCTTTGAGATAAAGTTCGTCTGCGACAAAAAACATTCTCGAACCGTGTTTTTCAAAATGCTTGTCCGCAACTTTGTTAACTGCGTTTATAACACTACGGGCTTCCTCTTTCGTGTATGCTGTGAGAGGATAAAGACCGTAGCGATGCTTGGTAAGTCCCGCGGGAACGATTGAAACACTATCCATTTCAGGATAATACTTTTCCAAGTCGTTAAGAGTTCTCGTGAGCTCTTCGCCATCATTTACACCTTTGCAGAGCACGATTTGTCCACGCATTGAAAGTCCTGCGTCCTTGAAGCGTTTAAGGTAGGAAAGAACCTCACCCGAGCGCTTATTTTTCATCATTTTAATCCTTAATTCAGGATTGGTTGTATGCACCGAAATATTTATGGGGGACATACGCATTTTTATTATTCTTTCAACATCGCTTTCACTCATATTGGTGAGAGTTATGTAATTTCCGTGAATGAAGGAAAGACGAGAGTCGTCGTCCTTGAAATAAATAGACTCTCTCATTCCCTTTGGGTTTTGGTCGATAAAGCAAAATATACAGCCGTTTTTACAGGATTGCTTTTTGTCCATAAGGGGAGTTTCAAAATCCAAGCCTATATCATCATACTCGCCTTTTTTGATTTTGAATTTCAAAGGTTCTCCCTCTCTCTTGACCTTTAATTCAACGATGCTTTCAGCAAGATAGAAACGGTAATCCAAAACGTCGTTTATTTCATTTTCATTTATCGACACCAAAATATCACCCTCTTTAATTCCTGCGCTGTGGGCTTTTGAATGTCTTTCTACAAAAGTAATTTTTACCATTATTGCTCCATTTTTCTCTTTTTGTAAAGGTCGATTACCTTAATGGCGACAAAGTAAGCGATATACACCGAGCTGACTGCTAGTGCGTATCCCAAAAAATCTATCCACACGTCCTTGATTTCAGCGCCTCGCTCCACGAAAATTTGTATCGTCTCATCGAAAAATCCAAGTAATATTCCAAGTGGATAGGAAAGTCCGAAAGCGAGCTTATTATTCCAAAAGAAAACCACATAAAGAGCAATCTCTATGCCAAGTACGAAAAACTCGGTGAAGTGGGCAAGCTTTCGAAGATTTGTCTGAATGTACTCTCCCGGCTTTGTTTCGGGCGGTATTATTTCTGCTATGATATCCCCTACTTTATCACTTTCCTCGATTGAAGCTTCGGGGGACTTAGTTGAACGGACATAGATGAAAACGAGAGTGACAATTATCAAAATTATAAGAGTAATTCTTGCTATTTTAATGAATTGTTCCTTGTTCATTGGTTATTTTTCCTTTGGTTTACTTAAATATAATTCAGGCGGGACTCCGTTTGCGCTCAAAAACGCCACTGCATCGGCAGAGCCCGAGCGCCCTGCGTTGAGCATAAGCCTTACTCCCTTTTGTCTGTTAAAATCTACCCCGAGTCCGTCGAGATAGCATTTGGCGTACAAAAATTTTCCCTTTGCCACAAGCTCGGAAACGTATGTCTCGTCGTGTCTTGCTGCCATTTGAAAATATTCAAACGCCTCTCTTGCATCGGCTCGGATTACAGCGTATCTCATATCCTCGGCTTCCGAGTCGTCAACGCCTCCTGCAAGGAGAAATTCTTCATTATTTCTGTACTCGCTTTTGTGAAAAGGTATCATAGAAATGCCTATGACATCCGGCTCAAACATACAGCCAAGCGTATAAGCCATACCTAAATAAAGCTGCGCTTCTACACAACCGTCCTCGGCAGAAGCTCTCATAAACGAGAGAGCTTTGCCAAAATCCTGCGGAACGCCCTCGCCGTGAAGATATAGCATAGCAAGCATATAGCTACTGGCTCCGCCCGGCAAATCTCTCGCAAAAGAGAGATAACTTTTTGCAAGGGTTGCATCATAAACTCCGCCGTATCCCCGAAGTAGACAATAGCCGTAGTTGTAGGAGGCGAGAGCATCGCCGTTTCTTGCGCCGTCAAGATACATTTCTTTTGCTTTTTCGTAATTTCCTTTGAGAAATTCCAAGTCGGCTTTTCCCTTTTCGTACATTTTATCTCTCCTTTCCTTAAAAGTTAAAAAATTGCGTCAGTTTGAAAGTGTGAACTTCGTTCCCTCTCGTGTGTCGATAAGTGTTACTCCCCTTTCGAGAAGCTCCATTCTCACCTTGTCCGCAAGGGCAAAATCCTTATTTTTCTTCGCGTTTCTTCTCTCTTCTATTTTTTCGTTGATATACGCCAAAAATTCAGGAGCTACTTCCGGCTCGCTCTCTTTCTTGCTATTCTTAGCGCACTCAATAAGGTCAAGAGAAAGCACCTTATCAAAATCATCAATCAAAGCAAGCTTTGTGGCGTCGTTTGTATTAAGCTTGAACACGTCGTAAAGAGCTGTGACCGCCAAAGAAGTATTAAGGTCGTTATCAAGAGCATCGGTAAAATTCTTTTTGCCGAGATTAAAGGCTTCTTCGTCCACCTTATCTTCACCCGGACTAAGCTGAGCAACTTTTGAGACCAGCTTATCAAAAGCGTTCTTTGCATTATCTAAATTTTCCCAAGAGAATACGAGATTTCTGCGATAGTGCGATTGCAGACAGAAAAATCTGTATACAAGGGGCGAGTATCCCTTCTCTTCAAGAAGTGATACCGTGAGAAATTCGCCTTTTGACTTTGACATCTTACCGCCTGCGGTGTTCAGATGGTGAACGTGAAACCAATACTTGCACCACTCGTGTCCGAAGGTTGCCTCGCTTTGAGCAATCTCGTTTGTGTGGTGAGGAAACGCATTGTCAATTCCTCCGCAGTGAATATCCAAGTATTCTCCAAGGTGTTTTCTGGCTATGCAGGAGCACTCAATGTGCCAACCGGGATAGCCAAGTCCCCAAGGGGAATTCCACTTCAATTCCTGAGAATCGAATTTTGATTTGGTGAACCAGAGAACAAAGTCTGCTTTGTTTTTCTTGTTTTTATCCTCTTCAACGCCCTCTCTCACGCCTACGTCGAGGTCCTCCTCTGTGAAATCGTTGAAAACATAGTATTTATCTATTTTCGATGTGTCAAAATAGATGTTGCCGCCCATTTCGTATGCGTATCCCTTTTCAAGCAGGGTCTTAACCATATCTATAAACTCGTCTATACAGTTGGTTGCGGGCTCTGTGATATCAGGAATTTTTATATTGAGCTTTTTACAATCTTCAAAGAACGCCTTTGTGTAAAATTCGGCAATTTGCATTACAGTTTTATGCTCTCTTTGAGCGCCTTTCAGCATTTTGTCCTCGCCTGCGTCTCCATCGCTCGTAAGATGTCCGACGTCTGTTATATTCATAACCCTTTTTACGTCGTAGCCCGAATATGAAAGATATTTTTCAAGCACATCTTCCATAGCGTATGTACGAAGATTTCCTATATGGGCAAAGTGATAAACGGTTGGTCCGCAGGTATACATACTGACCTTCCCATCAACTCTCGGTTTGAATTCGTCCTTATTTCTTGTTAAAGAATTGTATAAAAGCATATTTTTCTCCCTTTTTTCCGTTGTCTTGACACAGATATACAGTGTAAATTATAACAAATATTTTAGTGTTTGTCAAGGAATAAATTTTTTAAAATATTTTAATATTTCTCTTGCGTTTTTTCGCTCTATTTGCTATAATTATAATGAGAAATAATACGCGGCATTGGAGGTATACAAAAATGACCAATAAAATTAAAAGAGACGGAACGTTTTCGACTCTTTCCAAATACAAAAAATTGATTCCTATTTCCTTAATTGTTTTAGGAGTTTTTCTGATATTCTGCTTTATCACGCAAAATACGGGGATTTTCGGAGCTTGGTTCGCGAAAATTTTGCTTGGACTCTTTTCGACAGGCGCGTATTTTATTCCGCCACTGTTAATTCTCCACGCAATATTCTACCCCTCCGACAGTTATAAAAAAATTACTCTTACAAGACTTATACTCTCCGCGATTCTTTTGGTTATGATAAGCGCATTCGCGCAGACTCTGTCATTTATAGACGGTGACTACGCTTTTAACGTAGGCGAGTTTTTCACGAACGGAAAGTCCGGTATCGGCGG
Organism: Eubacteriales bacterium; assembly: GCA_045605265.1. Classification (GTDB taxonomy): domain Bacteria; phylum Bacillota; class Clostridia; order Oscillospirales; family CAG-272; genus UBA1740. Next base: position 5,942 of record JAZUPQ010000102.1, read on the forward strand.
CGGATTTTTCGGTGGAATTATAGCGTTTTTGATTTCGAGACTCATTGGCAGTATCGGAATGATTATACTCTGTATTCTATCGTTTATCGCATATTTTACCCACTTCTTTATCACGAGCAAACGCTTTTGGTCTAAGGTGCTTCTATACATACTTACAGAAATTTCTAAAGATCAGGAAAGAAAGGCTGCAAGACGTCAAAAAGAGGAGGAAATCAGACGCCACGAGGAACTCAAACGGCAAAAGATACTTATGGACGACGATTTCTTTACCTCCTCTTCCCTTTCGAGTTTGTCAATCCCCGATCTTGGAATTAAAGAAGTAAACCGGGCAGGCGCTGTTGTTGTTTCCAAGGAACAGACAGAGACTGCCGATACGGAAAAAACAGCGGAAATCGACGAGCCTAAGCCCAAGAGAGGAAGCTTTGACTACGGAATGGACGCCGCAATCACTGCTCCGAAGGAGACTCCCGAGGTTTCGCAAATTGAAGCAAAGCAAAGTCAGCGGGCAACGTACGGACTTGATGAGAACGCAGACGATGTTTTTGGAAAAGACTTTGACGGATTTGATTTCAAAATCAATCAGGAATTAGCCGCAAAGCCTTCCAGCAAGGTTGGCGAAATCAAGAAAAATGAGAGCGTGAACGAGATTGCTACGCCAATATATAAAGTCACCGCAGATGAAGTTGAAAAGGCGAGACGAAGAGCCGATTTCGAAATGAAAAAGAAGGCGGCAATAGAGGCTCGAGAGGAATTGGAACGCATTAGCAAAAATCTTCCAAAGGATGAAACGTTGGAGTTCGGAGAAGAACCCGAAAATATGAAAATGGCGGAAAATGCAGAGCAGAA
>JAZUPQ010000103.1:0-2390 GCA_045605265.1 Eubacteriales bacterium
TGTTGCTGATCCCTCCGATGGATACGGGTTTTTCATTGAGAATATGTTAATTGCGGCGTATAATGTAAATAACGGTAGTGAAAAACGGCGCAAAATAATACAGAATGCAGAATACAAAATTTAAAATCGGCGATAAAAAACGAAAAGGCAATATCATTCCCAAGAGCCCGAGATCGAGGCGGTTTGATATTGCCTTTGTTTTTTTATTTCTTTTCGGACGGCGAAGCGTCAAAATATCCGAGATACGCTTTATAAAAGGAAGAATAATCGTTATATCCCAGGCTTGCGTAAATTTTGGAGGGGCTTTCGCCGCTATCGATCAGCTCCTTTGCGTACACCATTCTTTTCTGCATAACATAGCGGTGTATGGGGATTCCCACTTCCTTTTTAAACTTGTGCGTCAGAGAAGAGGGTGATACGTTGGCGATTTTCGCCAATGACTTCACAGTCAGCTCTCTTGACAGATTCCCCGATATATAATCTACTATTTCAAGTATGGTTCTATCTTTTATCGGAGATGCCGCTATATCGGTATTCATTCGGGATAATTCCAGCTCCGCGATAATCATCATCACAGCGCTGCGGACAAAGAAGCCGTCGCTTTCGTTGCGGGAGCGCCGCAAGATTTCGCATATCCTTTCAATAATCAACTCGCAATTCTTACTTATCGGGTAAAAGGCGGAAATTCCGCACTTAAAAAGCGATAGGGGAAGCTCCTTTATAATCTCCTCCCGTACCGTTATTTTCAGCCTTGTAAAACGCTCAGCCCCCGACAGGTCTACCCGGTGATATTCTCCTTTGGGAATAACGAAAAGAAAGTCGCCTTGAACTTTTATCCGCTTATTGTCGGTATACAGGGTAAAATCCGAATCCTTGCAGTATAATACTTCGTGATAGGCGTGTATTTCCCGTTCCCTTATCAACGGAGAATCGGTAAGCTCGGCGGTGATCCCCTCTGAGCTCCATTCGTAACAAAAATAAGTATTCATAAGAATATGATAGCAATAATTTGCTTGATTGTCAATATTTTTTGCCTGTTTTTCAATTTATATTTCAAAAATCTCATGCTATACTGTTAAAAAAGGAGGTATTTATATATGTCCATACTTGACAGCTCCGTTCAGATAAACAACGGCTTCACCGAAACCAGCGCAGACGGCGCATCTCTTACCTTTGATTCGAAATACGGAATTATGTTCTGCGCGTATATGCCCGGAAAGCATGGATGCTACGGAGAATCGCGAGGAAGGATCGCCCTTTCCTATTTTCCCGCCTCACAGCCCACCAATATCCGATTTGTAACGATCTCCGAGGATACCGACGTTTATTGTAACAATATACTTGGTCTGGGCGAAGGGGCGGTCAGAATATTCTATGAAAAAAACAGCCGCGCCGACGGCGACCACGAATATTGCTACCGCGATTTCGACTTTCTAGGCGAAAAACTAAGCGAAGAAAAACGGGTTATGGCGCTTTCGGAAGATGGCGTTCTATCCCCTCTGTGCTTATCTCTTCAATTCAGATACTTAGAAAATAACGGCTACAGTAATCACAAATACGAAAAAAGCGAGCAAATAGGTCACTGCGCATATTTTAAAGGCGAAGACGGGTACATTTACGGGGCGGCTCTGAGTTTTTACAGCGAAGCTATTCTCTACCGCTCTCGGGATAACGGCGGGACCGTAGAATTCTTCGCGGTATATCCCTTGCCCGTTCAGTATGAGTTTGAGTATAAAATACATAACGGTAAAATATATGCCCTGTACCGTACCGACCGTGAAACCGACAGCATATTTTTTACTTTCTCCGAGGATATGGGAAAAAGCTGGGAAAAGCCCGTGGCTCTCAGCGGCAGTATTCAATGCCGCCCAAGACTTTTAATATATAACCGACAGCTTCTGATCTGCTACAACTATTATGACAACGACACGGAGGGGCGCCCGCCAATTCAGCAAGGAAGAAGCTCTGTGCGCCTGATTTACGGAGATATCGCCGATCCGAATAAAAACCTTACCGTGGCGGATATCCACAGTAAATACGGCATCGTGAATGTCTGCTTATGCGATATTATGAACGACATTTATCTTGCGTACAGCACAAGCGAGCTGGCTCTTGAACATCAAAACGGCAATCCGAAAGTCAGGGGCAAGGACGCTATACGATACGTTAAGCTGGGTGAGCTGATTCCGAAAGGAGAAAAAAATACCTATGTACTGCGATAACGGACTGTTATTTGACGAAGCTTTTGCGGAGTCTTTAAAAGAAAAATTTTACTTTCCCGACTCAGACCCCGAGGGAAGAAAGCGCTTGTTTTTCGATAATTCGGGAGGGTCTCTGCGCTTAAAGGCGGCGGTTCGGGCAAAGTCTGCGTTGGAGCAATACCCCGACTG
>JAZUPQ010000104.1:0-18193 GCA_045605265.1 Eubacteriales bacterium
AGCCTCCCTCGTCATAGGCGTCTTGCATTGGGAAATAACCCTCATATCCGTTAGTACAGCAGAAGGTGAGCGCGAGGCCGTAGCCCTCGGCTGTTTTAATTTCCTTGCCTATTCCGTTGAAGGGCTCTCCCGGAATTCCCACAAAGGCAACCTCGCCAAGCGTAATTGCGCTCAAAGTCATAGGAAATGATTGAGGCCCGTTTTCAAGTCTGACCATTCTTCCCGCCTCGGCAACCACGGTGGTGAGCATCATACCGTCGTAACCGATTTCGTCATCCTTGCCTGCAAGATGCAACTCGTTTATCCTTCTGGCCTCGGGCATTTGCTCCTTTGTCGGCATCTGAGACGGCAGCTCTATTCTTGTCTGCTTATACGCGAGCCTGTCTACGTCAACGTATTTGACCTTATCATAAGCCTGGAATACTCCGCCCGTCACTACCCTTGCTATGTAGAGCGCGTGTGAATATCCTCTGGATACGTCGTCGAAATCCATAAACATTCCGTTAAGGTCTCCGCCTTTCGGATGTACGTTAACGTGATTAACCTCTCCCTCTGCTCCGTTGAAAAGGAGGCATTTTGTATTATCGATTGACTTTTCTACCTGTTTTCTCAGAAGTCCCGGCCAGTCGGCAGAAATTTTACTTCCTCCGACAACGTCGGGGTGATTTGCAAAATTCACAAATACTATCGTTTCCGCTCCCTCTCGGTCAAATCTGACAACCGACACGCTGTCGTCAATCTCTCCGATTGGGTGAAGAATATCGGGATTGTTGACACCGGGATTTGTACGGATACTGCCGTCTTTCATCCTGAAACGGCGAATGAAAGCTACGTTCGGCGCTTTACCTACGCCGTAACCCATTTTGGCGTCTTTCAGGTCCTCGATTGCAAGCTGCGCCGCGTCGGCAACCTTGAAATGCATAAAGTCCCCGTATTTTCTCGTCAGGCCGTCATCGTTTTCGTACTTATTCAAGGTAGGGCCTGTGTGAGTGTGAGTACATGAGATAAAAATAGCGTCGGCGGGAATTCCCGTTCTCCTAGACACGCTCTCACGCAAGGAAAGACTTACATCCTGATTAATTCCAACGTTGTCTATAACCATAAACAAAGCTCGTTTACCGCTTACTTCAACGGCCAACGTGTTAATTTCAAGCTCGTCAAGAACTCCGTCGGCAAATCTATCAATGAAATAACCCGAAAGGTAAATTCCCAGCGGAGGAGTCACGTTTACACGAGAAAATCCTGCTTTTAAATCGTTCATCTTATTACCTCGAATTGAAAATTGTATTATTTACCTAGATTATATCATCAATAAGTATAATTGTCAATGTCATTAGTGTAAAAATTTCCGCAAATACTTTAGTTAATATTAGTTAAAAACTGCAATCAGGTCATAGTTTAAAGGCAACGAAACCAAGGAAATTTCCTTGAATTTATCCTTTACCGTAACCTCCTCGGACAGCACGGTGAGCTGCTCGGAAAAATTGTAGTTCGCTCCGTCCTGATAAAAATCGGTGAAAAAATCGGCGAGAAGCGGATTTACGTAGGCTCTGTCTTCGTTTTCATATTTATAAATGAAGCAGACGCCCTCATTGGTTTTCACCTTTTTGTAAGTGAAAAGATCCATTTTTATAGATGCATCCACCACCGTCTCGTATGCCTCGGAAAATTCCTGTGCGTATTCGGAATTACGGCTAAAATAATATCCCGTTTCTCTCTTCGATGCGTCACCTTCTCCGTGGTCGCGTTGATAAATCGAGAACATCTCGGGAGTGATGTAAGTATCCGCTCCCTCCTCTCTTGCCAAAATCATACTGTCAAGATAGGAAATTATATTTTGCCTTTCTTCCTTCTCCTCGTCGGTGAGGTCTATAAATTCAACATTCCCTTCCGTATCGGTCACCATTTTGTTTTCGGTGCGTATAAACAGGAGCTGGACGTGTGAATATGCAAGATTAAGATAATGTTCGCAACGCGTGGGGATATTTAACATATTTTTACCGTCTGCGCCGTAAATTAAATCCTGCGCTTTCGAGGCTTTGTACATAAGGGTTGTGGCGGTTTTGAAGTCTGAGTAATCAAATCCGCTCACCGAGGCGAGAGTGTTAAAACGGTCTACGCTTCCGCCCGCCTTGTAGACGAGAACCTCGTTACAGGCGTTGTTCAATTTGGATCTTTCCTCCGAAGTAAGCCTGCCGTAATTGTCGTAAAGGGAAACCGCGCATAAAAATTCCCTAATATACTGCTCTGCGCCGTTTTCAAGGTGGACTGCGTACGGCTTGCCGTCAGGGGACACGCTGTTCCAAAAGCCTTCCGTATCGGTGGCGCTTATTCCGTTTTTATTTAAGCGGGACAGGTATTCGTATTTATATACCGAGGCGATGTAATTGGTTACGCCTCTACTCAAATTAATTCCGTTGTAGCTGAATACCGCGTTGGCGTTCGTGACGGCGATTATTATTCCCATAACCGCGCCGAAAATCAAAATCGCCGCCGCGAATACGGATACTAAAATTATCCACAGCTTTGCTTTCGGTTTCTCGGATTCCGCCTTATATACGCCGTAATTGTTGTTTTGTTTTTTTCTTTTCGCACTCATTTTTTATTCCTTCGCGTTCCTGTTTTTTAGGTATTCTTCAAGTATACCGATGGCTGTTTTGATAGGCTTCTGCCCCTTTGGAAGTCTATATGAAATTTCGGTTTTTTGGGCATTTTTGAAAATCAGTGTCGGGTAGGCTACGATAACCTCAGACCAAGTTGCAAGATCGGGCTTTTCGCTGCTTTGAAAAAGGAGGTTCGCTCCGTCAAAGGACAGCCTTGAAATTTTAATTGCTCTCAAAAGACCTCGGCAAAGGGCCACGTCTAATAGATTTTCACATTCGAGGGGCATTTCTCCGTAACGGTCGGTGAGCTCATCCGTAACTTCAAGCATATCCTCCCTATTTTCAATAAGGGAAATTTTTTTATACATTTCCATTCTGCCCGAGCTGGTATTTATATATGATTTTGGGATGTTTGCGTCTACTTTTATCTCTACGGTAGACTCAAATTCTTCACACGGGGTGCCTCCTTTTTCCAAAATCACCGCCTCCGAGAGCAACTTTACGTAAAGATCGTAACCCACTCCGTCAATATATCCGTGTTGCTCTGCTCCAAGTAAATTACCCGCTCCGCGTATCTCCAAATCGCGAAGCGCAACCTTAAATCCCGCGCCGAATTCGGCGTAATCCCTTATGGCGCTCAATCGCTTGGTGGCAATTTCGCTCAGGGCTTTTCCGGCTCTGTAAGTTAAAAATGCATACGCCTGTCTCGAACTTCTGCCTACTCTTCCCCTCAGCTGATGAAGCTGAGAAAGTCCCATTCGGTCAGCGTTCTCAATTATAAGCGTATTGGCGTTTGGCAGGTCTACTCCCGTCTCAATAATAGTGGTACATACAAGGACGTCGATTTCACCCTTAATAAGCATATTCCAGGTGTCTTCAAGCTCATCCTTTTCCATTTGTCCGTGAGCGTAGGCTACTCTCGCCTCGGGGATATCCCTCATTATTTTATCAGCCACAAAGCCTATCGTCTCGGTATTGTTATAAAGATACAGCACCTGTCCGCCTCGGTATAGCTCCTTGCGGATTGCGTCCTCTATTACCATTTCGTTGTGTTCCATTACGTAGGTCTGAACCGGCTTTCTCTCTCCCGGAGCTTCATCCAGAATCGACATATCGCTTATTCCGTTCATAGCCATATTAAGCGTTCTTGGAATAGGGGTGGCGCTCAAAGTGAGGACGTCTACGTTTTGAGCCATTTGTTTGAGCTTTTCCTTTTGAGCCACGCCAAATCTCTGCTCCTCGTCTATTATGAGCAGTCCAAGGTCGCGGAATTTTACGTTTTTAGAAAGTATCTTGTGAGTGCCGATCAGCAGGTCCACTCCGCCCTTTTCAACGCTTTTCAATATTTTGCTCTGCTGAGTCGGGGTTTTGAAGCGGGAAAGCATTTCAATGTTCACGGGATAGGAGCGCATACGCGCCGTAGCGGTTCTGTAATGCTGCATAGCGAGGATTGTCGTCGGTACTAAAATTGCCACCTGCTTTCCGCCTACGATAGCCTTGAAGGCGGCGCGCAGAGCTACCTCGGTTTTTCCAAATCCGACGTCGCCGCAAAGCAATCTATTCATCGGTACGGGCTTTTGCATATCAAGTTTGATTTCTTCTATCGCGGCGCTCTGAGAGTCGGTCAGCTCATACTCAAACGCAGAGTCAAACTCGATTTCCATTTCGCTGTCCGGCGCGAAGGCGTGACCTGCAAGTCTTTGCCTTTCCGCATAGAGCTTTATTAAGTCCTTGGCTATGTCACGGACGGCGCTCTTGGCTTTATTCTTGGTGCGAGTCCACTCCTGCGTGCCCATTTTGGACAGCTTTACGGTGCCGTCCTTTTCTCTTGCGCCTATATACTTTCCTATAAATTCAAGTCTGTCACAGGGAACGAAAAGCTTATCCGTTCCCGCATATTTTATGGTTATATAGTCTCTCGTAACGCCCTCAAGCCGAACGCTCTGTATGCCCTCGAAAAGTCCAATACCGTAGTTCGAATGAACAACGTAGTCGCCGGGGCTAAGGTCTGCGTAGCTCATAAGTCTTTGCCCTGCTCCGCCTGATTTTTTCAGAATACGCTGGCGACGGCGGTTCTCCATAATCCGTCTGCCCTCGTCCCTTTTCATTGAGAGAACCGCGATTTTCGGAGAGAGAAGCTCAAAGCCCTCAACACTCGATTTGTCAATATAAATTTCGCCTCTCTCTGCGGCGGCAAAATCAAACTCGTCATTGTCTTTTATAATATGAGGAAGATAGCCCTCGTCAATGAGGCTCTCCTCTATTGACTTTATTCCTGCGGAGCTTTCGGCAAGAATAAGGGTTTTATACCCTCCCTTTTTATAGGCCGATAAATCCTCAAAAAGCATTGAAGGATTTTCACCGTAGGACACCGTCTTTCTCGTGCTGAAACCAAAAAGTCCGCCAAGACTTCTAGACGAGTCTATTCCACCCGAAAATGGATGAATATGCAAAGTAAAGTTGTCATTTATAAAGGTTTCATACTCGTCATTAGATATAAAATACCTTGCAGAGCTTTGAGATATAAGGCCTCTTTCGACCAAGACCTTCTTTTGAGAATTAGAGCTTTCCACAGTCTTTTTAAGGCTTTCTCGGACGCCGTTTGTGTCGGTTATAAAGACCGAGATACGACCTTTTCCAAGATAGGAAAAGAGACTCTCGGATTTTTGGTAACAGAGGGATATAAATTTATCTCTTGATTGCAGGGTCAGATTTTGAACGATGGCGTTTTTTTCTCTTTTGAGCAGGTCGCTCTGCTCCCTATCCTGACATTTATCGATGAGCTTATCCAGCTCCTTCAAGCATCTTTCACGGGCAGAGGCATCAAAAACAACCTCACCTCCCGGAAGAATAGTTATATCCTTGCGGCTGTTCACCGAGCGTTGAGTTATTGCGTCAAAATAGCTTATTCTGTCGACTTCATCGCCGAAAAATTCTATTCTGGTGGGGTATTCCTCTCCGCCGAGCCATATATCGAGAATGTCGCCTCTGTTTGCAAATTGACCTGCCGACTCAACTGTTTCGACTCTCGTATAACAGATATCGCTCAGGGTATTACACAGGTCGCGTACGTCTATCTCGTCGCCGAGCCTGATTTTTCTTGTAAGGGCAGAAAGAACGCTCCTCGGCATTGTGTAGGACAACGCCGCTTTGGGAGTAGTGATTACAGCATCCACATTCAAGTTTGAGAGCGAGTGAAGCACGGATAGCCTCTCACGCTCTGTGTCGTGGGAGGCCGAAATGTTATGAAATACCATATCCCGTTCCTTGTATTCGAGGCACTTTATGCCAAGCGAGGAGAGAATATCGTATAATTTTTGTCTGCTTTCTTCATTAGGAACAAGGACAAGAGAGCATTTTCCGCAAAAGGACATTGAGTCTCTGATTGCCTCGGCTAAAAAGGCGTTCATTGCGCCGCCGAAAAGCCCGTTTACAACCACGGGGAGCGGTTTTTCTGCCAAAAGCTGCGCTTTCATAGTGGCGTTTACGGCAATATACTCCTTGTCAAGCCTAATTACGCTTGAAATATTTTTCATTTTTATCCCTTTGAATATTTGCACATTGCGTCATCTATTTTTCCGCCTGCTATCAACAGGCAGGTGTCATAAATATCATCAAGTCTTGCAGAGATGTTTTTCATATCGCTGTCGCCAAGCGCGCCAAGCACCCAATCCACAAGGTCGTAGTCGGGGCTCGGCTTTTCGCCTACGCCGATTTTTACTCTCGGAAAATTCTCGCTTCCAAGAGCGGCAATTATACTTTTAAGTCCGTTGTGACCGCCTGCACTTCCCTTTCTCCTTATACGAATTACTCCGGGGTTGAAGCTGATTTCGTCGTGGAGAATTATCACGTTTTCAGGTGGAATTTTATAAAAATTCGCCGCCTCGGAAACCGCCAAGCCCGAATTGTTCATAAAGGTTTGAGGCTTCATAAGAAGCACTCTTGCCCCTCCCAAATTCGCTTCTGCAACAAGGGCGTGAAATTTCAGTCGGTCAATTTTTACACCGCATTTTTCGGCAACACGGTCTATGGCGATAAAGCCTGCGTTGTGTCTCGTTTTTTGGTATTTTTCTCCGTAATTTCCGAGTCCTGCGATTATATGAGTGATATTGCCAACGCTCTCGGATTTCTTTGAGATTTTGGCAAAAAGGTCAAAAATACTGTTCATTGGTTTTCTCCGTCCGCTTGCTCAAAAAGAAATTTCCCGTCGGCATCGGAGGGCATAACGAGTCCGCCTCTCGGAGACAGACTGATTTTTGAAAGCTTGACTCCGTCCGGCATAGCAGAACGCTTGAATTGCTGACTTACAAATCTTCTTAAAAAGAGCTTGAGCCAGGCAGTAATGGTTTTCTCATCGTAGCTGTCGGCAAAGGCAATCAAGGCAAGGCGCTTGATTTTTTTAGGCGAAAAGCCGTAGCGGACAAGGTGATATAAGAAGAAGTCGTGAAGCTCGTAAGGGCCTACGATACCCTCGGTACACTGAGAGATTTCATTGTCCTTAGGCGGTAACAATTCGGGGCTTACGGGTGTGCTTAAAACGTCCAGAAGAACTCTTGCGAGCTTCTTTTCCGATATAGAGGCGTAGTAGGAAATCAAGCTGCGAAGGAGAGTTTTTGGCACTCCTGCATTTACGCCGTAATTTGAGATATGGTCTCCGTTGTAGGTCGCAAAGCCGAGGGCAAGCTCCGAAAGGTCGCCCGTGCCTACTACTATGCCCGAGAGCTCGTTTGCCAAGTCCATAAGCACTTGGGTGCGCTCTCTCGCTTGGGCGTTTTCATAAACCACGTTATAATTATCTTCGGCGTGACCTATGTCTTTGAAGTGAGAAAGTACACTTTTCTTTACATCTATAACCCGAACCGTCGCGCCGAGCACGTCAGCAAGGCTCAAAGCGTTATTTTTGGTTCTCTTCGTTGTTCCGAAGCAAGGCATCGTAACAGCTATGATATTCTCCCTTGAAATCTTTAAAATGTCACACGCCTCGGCGCATACGAGCAGAGCGAGAGTAGAGTCAAGGCCGCCCGACACGCCGATTACAAGGCACTTGGCATAAGCGGAGCTCATTCTTTTTGCAAGAGCCCGGCTCTGCATTTTTATCGTAAGCTCGCAAAGCTCTCTGCGAGCGTTTTCATCCTTTGGAACAAATTGCGATTTTTCGTAAGTATCAATCTTTGTCTCTGAAAGCTCCATACTGTATGGAATGTAGAGAAAGTCGCCGCTCATCTCGGATATGAATTTATCGTCGCTCATTCTCTCGTGAGAAAGCTTCTCAAAATCAACGACGGCAAAGCTCAGCTCATCATCGGAAAAGGCTTTGTTTTCGGAGAGCATTTCACCGTTTTCAAATATGAAAGAGTTGCCGGAAAACACAAAATCCGTAGTGCTCTCACCCGTTGTAGCATTGGCAAAAGCAACAGCGCATTTTCCCCTCTCGCTGAATGAGGCGAGGGTGTGAACCAACGACTCGCGCCTTCCGTGTATTTCATAGAGCGCGGCGGGTGAAACCACGAGGGTTGCTCCTGCTCCGACGGCGTCAGCCGCTTCTGGACTTCTGTCAAACAAATCATCTGCGAAGCTCACGAAAATTTTAAGGTCGGAAAGCTCGTTATGCTCGTATATAAGGTCGGAAGAAAAATCAACAAGCTGAGAGCAATAATTAATAACTGTGGGCTCTTCGGGAGGAAAAGCGAAAAAGCGTTGCTCCTCTTTTGAGAGACTCGACTTTATTGAAGCGCCCAAAATCTCACCTCTTAAAACAGCCAGAACGCAGTCATAAACCTTTCCAAAGCTCTTAATCGGAACGCCTATAAAGCTCAAAACGTCAAGCTCCTTTGTACAACGGAGAAACTCTCCGACGCCTTCCTCACAGGCTTTGATAAGGGAGCTTTGCAAGAGCAGGTCCCCTGCCGTATAAGAAGATATACAGAGCTCGGGGAAAACCAGAATTTTCACCCCCGACGAAGCCGCCGTCTTTGCGAGCTTTATGCACTCCGTTATATTAAAGTTTATGTCGCTGACACGTGATTTAGGCGTAGCGGTCGCGATTTTTACAAGCGAGTCAAACATCATTTTCCTCCGTTATATATCAGTTTTTTCATCTTTCTTTACAAGTATAAGTTCATTTGCGTATGGCAAATTTTCAATAGCTCTGCAAAGAGTATGCCACTCGGCCAGCTTGTGATGTCTGCGGGCATAGTAGAGGTTTATTAAAACCTCATAATTGAGGGTTACCGTGCGAAGCTGATTATATGACGAGGGCAAAATTTGTATCATATTATGCCAATGCGACTTGTCCTTCGTCTCGTTAAATTTCACACGTTCCCCCTCTAAATAGGAAATAATGCTGTCGAGAAGCGCGAGCGCATCCTCGCTCAATCTGTCGTGAGAGAAGTCGTCTCGCTCAAATGACTTGGAGTGAATTTTGTGCATTGTAGAGCAGGAATTGGCAACCGTGCCGACCTTATAGGTATCAAATTCCTTCCACCAATAAAGCGGCGCGTCAATATCCATAGACACGAAAATCTGTCTTAAAAATTTTCTGTGGTCGCTGCCTGCGGCGGCAAGCTTTGAGGCTAACGTCAAGTCGTTTTCACCCAGAATGAACTCTCCTTTTTCATTATAAAAGCTATCCATTCTGCTCCAACTGTTAAGCGGATTTCTCGCGCCCCTTATAGCGTTTTCAAAATTGAACACGTTGATTTTTTCGACAGTAAGCATAATATCCTCCAAAACAAACAGTCTTTCATTATATTTTATCACAAATACAAGGGATTGTCAATTATATTTATATTATATAATGAAAAACTCCACAGCAAACGAAGTTCCGAATGCTGTGGAGAAATTTTTTATTAAAATCCGCCGAGAAAAAGCCAGCCCACAAGAGCAAAAATTCCAAGAACCGCCAAGGCTATGGGTATTATTATCAAGTACGCGGAGAGGAGCATTGCAGGGACGTCCTTTTTATCAAGGCCTCCGCTCTCCTCAATCCCGTCTCTTAATTCCTTTTCCTTTTCCGGATTGGGTTTTTTAACGATTTTACTCCATTTGCTCATACTGTTTCTGCGCTATCTTCTTTTTGTATTCCGTGTCTGGCGTTAGCGGTTTTAACATTATTAAAATCAAATAGATATTTACCGTTTTCGTCAATCTTTCTTTCGGTGAAATGACAGGCAACGTAGTGTCCTTCTTCAACCTCAACGTATGGAGGCGGAACGGTGCGGCACTTGTCGCATGCCATAAAGCATCTCGTGTGGAATTTGCATCCCTCGGGTGGACGGATAGGGCTCGGAATATTACCTTCGAGAATAATTCTCTCTTTGTTCAGACTGTCCTTATCCGTGGTAGGAATAGATGAAAGAAGCGCTACGGTATAGGGGTGACGCGGGTCTTCAAATACCGTTTTTGCATCGCCGAATTCAACTATATTACCAAGATACATAACGCCTATTCTATCCGAAATATATCTTACAACAGAGAGGTCGTGAGATATAAACAAATAGGTGAGGTTCTGCTTTTCCTTCAACTCTTGAAGAAGGTTGATAATCTGTGACTGAATGGACACGTCAAGAGCCGAAACACACTCGTCACATACCACGAATTTAGGATTAACCGCAAGAGCGCGGGCTATACAAATTCTCTGTCTTTGTCCGCCTGAAAATTGGTGAGGGTATCTGTGAAGCATATAATCCTGTAAGCCGCACTGACGCATAACGTTCAGGATATATTCCTTCATTTCAGGCGAGCCGTGCTTAAAGAAGTTGTGAGTAACAAGTCCTTCTTCAATTATCTGACCTACCGTCATTCTCGGGTTAAGAGATGAGTATGGGTCTTGGAAAATAATTTGAAGGTCGTTACGGAGAAGTCTCATCTCGGAGTATTTGAGTCTCGAAAGGTCGATACCGTCATCGAGGAATTTCTCATATTCCATAAATTCCTCGTTATCCTGATATTTCGCTCTTAAAGCCTCTACGTCCTTGTTGTTGGCTTCGAATTTTCCTTCAAGATCTGCAATTTTGCTCTCCAATGCTTCTTTTTTTGCCGTGAGCTTTGCGACTTTTTTATTAAGGGCCTTGATTTTTCTTTCGTTCGCCTCATCATTCTTTTCTTCCTCTGCGGCGTTAGAAGCGTAGAAGTTGATGTCAGCCTTAACCTCACCGAGTTTGCGGTTGAGCTTAGCAATTTCAACTGATATGAGATGCGATTTCAAGAGAAGATGCGCGCCCTCCTCGGGATTTTCAAGGATAGCAAAGCCGCCGAGGATTTTGACTACGTTCATCTTAGACGTATTAGCATCTGCAATCGCCAAATTTTTATTCTGGTGTTGAATAAAGGTGGCGTTATCGCCAAGAGACTCACACTCTGCCGTCAGCTTTTTCGCCTGCTCCTCCTTCGCCTTGTAGCTCGCTATCATTTTTGAAGCGTTTTTCAAGGTGTGACCAACATAAGCGGGAGCAACCTCGCTGATTTTTTTGCCGTAATAGATAGTTGTACCTGCGGTTTGGTCGTAGAGCTGGAGAATGGTTCTGCCGAGAGTGGATTTACCGCACCCCGACTCACCAACGAGACCGAGAGTTTCACCCTCTTTGATATCAAGAGTGATTTCCTCATTAGCGCGGACATAGTACTGTTCCTTTTGGAAAATGCTCGACTTAGCTATTGGGAAATATTTTTTAAGGTTGCTTATTGACAACAAGTTTTTGGTGTTCTTCACTGCATCTCACCTCCTTTGCGGGATAGAAGCAACGAATTTTCTGACCGGGAGCATTTTCGCGGAGCTCCGGCTCAAAATCATAGCATTTTTGCGTTGCATATTTGCATCTGGGCGCAAATTTACAGCCCTTGGGTAATGCAAGCGGGTGAGGGACTGCGCCCGGAATAGGTTCGAGCTTACGGTCGATAGCATCAATTCTCGGAATCGAATACATAAGTCCCTCTGTATATGGGTGGCTGTGCGAGCAGTTTGTGAAAATAACGTCTGCGCTGGTTTGTTCAACAACCTGACCGCAGTACATTACTACAACGTCGTCTGCCATCTCATTAATAACGCCAAGGTCGTGAGTTATAAATATGATGGAAGTGCCGTTTTCACGTTGAAGCTCGTTCATAAGTCTCAAAATTTGGGCCTGAATTGTAACGTCGAGAGCTGTCGTAGGCTCGTCTGCTATAAGAATTTTAGGTCTGCAAGCAAGAGCCATAGCAATCATTACTCTCTGACGCATACCGCCTGAAAGCTGGTGAGGATACTGCCTTAAAACTTCCTCGGGGTTGGGAATCTGAACCGCGTAAAGCATTTCAAGCGCCTTTTCCCTGGCCTGCTTTTTATCTAATCCCTGGTGGATTATAAAGGGCTCGGAAAGCTGTTTTTCTATTGAAAATACAGGGTTAAGCGAGGTCATCGGCTCTTGGAAAATTACAGAAATCTTGTTGCCTCTTATAGAGTACATCTGCTCATCTGTGAATTTTGTAAGGTCCGAACCGTCAAACAGAATCTCACCGTCCGCGATATAGCCGTTTCCGTCAAGGAGCTTGAGGATACTCATCGCCGAAACGGATTTGCCCGAACCGGATTCACCAACTATACCGATAGTTCTGCCGGGTTCGAGAGAATAAGATACGTCGTTTACCGCCTTAACTATACCTTTTCTGGTTTTAAAGTAGGTATGAAGATTTTTTACTTCTAATAATGCCATTTTAAAATCCTCCTACCTATTACTTTTCCTGACTGCTCTTCGGGTCAAGTACATCGCGAAGAGTGTCACCAATGATGTTAATACTAATGGTAGCGATTGCAAGGAATATTGACGGGAATACCCACTGCCACCAAAAGTTTTGAATTATTATACTATTATTTGCGCCGTCGAGCATATTACCCCAAGTAGGTGTAGGCTGCTGAACGCCGAAGCCGAGGTATGAAAGCGATGACTCTGTAAGCAAGCATCCCGCAAAGTCAAGCGTCATACTAACGATAATTACGGATATAATATTGGGAAGAATATGCTTGAAGGCAATTCTCTTCTCCTTGATACCCATAGACTTTGCTGCAAGAACGAACTCTTTTTCACGCTCTGCAAGAACCTGACCTCTTATCATTCTCGCAAGACCGGTCCAAGACAAAAGTCCCAAAATTATCATTATTATCAGTATTCTCGTCGTTTCGTCCGTCGTCGTATACATCAACACGTAGGAAAGAAGCATAGCAAACGGCAGGAATGGGATTGAGGAGAAAATCTCGGTAACACGCATGAGAAGCATATCTACCCAACCTCCGAAATAACCCGAAAGGCATCCGACGATTATAGCGATAATCGAGGAAACAATAACCGCAACAGCGCCGACCGTCATAGTCATTTTACCGCCGTGAACGATTCTTGCAAATACGTCTCTGCCGCTGCCGTCCGTGCCGAAAATATATCCTTTGAGTCCTGTCTTGAATGAAATTTCACTGTCTTCATTCAAAACATAGCTTTGGTTTGAGCCGGCGAATATGTCAGCAGACTCAACTCCATCAAGGTTTGTCTGACCGTTACGGTTATAGCCCCAACCGTAAGCGCGTCCATCGGAGGTCTTGGCAATAAAGTGCTTTGTTCCGCCCTCCGCTTCCACAAAGCGCAAATTCTTTGAGCCTTCGGGGAAGATATTTTCGCCATTTTCATAAGCACCGGATACGTAGATTGTGCCGTCTTCCGTAACATATGCAAAGCAGTTATCCGTCGCAGCGATATCAATTACTTTACCGTTGACTTTACTGTAAACATTAGTAATTCTCGCATCGGTTTTGTTTGAATATCCGCTGGCTTTTTCATTTTGAACAAGTAATGTGTTATCGGAGAACAATACGGTGCCGTAGAAGTTACCGAGAGCTACATCCTTAACTGTAACTCCTTCGTTTGCAGCCATATATTCTTTGGATTTTTGTACCAGGCTTTCCATATTCAAGAGAGCCTTGGTATTACCCCACATAAACAGCTCTCCGTCATAAACAACAGCAGTTGCCTGATATCCGCAAACGAGCTTTGACACTTTGGAGACATCTATTGTTCCTTTGAGGAACATTTCGGGCATAACCAAAATGCCGTCTTCCTCTGCTTTCTCGTATTCGCCATACTGTCCGCGTCCGTTTGCGCCCCAGCCTACAACCTTACCGTCTGTGGTAATTGCGATGATGTGGTCAAGTCCTGCCGAGGCAAGATATACGTTTCCTTCCTCGATTTCCTCAGGGAATTTTGAAAAGTCAATACCTTTTAGGGCATCTTTAACCGAGCCCCAAATATAAAGATTGTTCTCCTCGCTTACACCAACTGTAAATCTGGAAAATCCGCTAATCGTTCTTACATTATCGGCAAGATCTCTCGGAACAGACATCATATTGAGTCCCGGAGCTACGTTCGCTTGGTTATTATCCGAAAATCTCTCGTCCATAGGTATAAAGAGAGGTCCTATAAATACAAACAGGAAAAGCGAGATAAGAACAACAAGCGCAGCAACGGCGAGCTTTCTGCGGAAGAAGCTCTTTACCGCAAGTTTGCTCGGAGATTCGAGCTTTTCAACTGCGAAAACATCCTGATTTGCCAAATCCTTGCTTGCGCCCATAAACATTCTGCGCAGCCAGGTTCCCATTGTTTTAAGCGCTTTTAAGAAGGGGTTTGATTTATTGTTTTCATTATTTTGATTCGACATCTACTGCACCCCCTTATTTATTAACTCTGATACGCGGGTCAACGAAGCCGTACGCGATATCTATGAGAAGGTTTCCGAGAAGTCCTATGATAATATAGAACATCTGCAAAGCCAAAATTACAGGGTTATCTTTGTTTGTAAGGGCGGTGTAATAAACCTGTCCCAGACCCTTCAAGCCAAATATGTTCTCTATCATAACCGAGCCTGAGAAAATGCCGAGGAACCAACCGATTACAAGAGTAACGATTGGAATAAGAGCGTTTCTCCACGCGTGAGAATAGATAACCGTCTTTTCTTTAAGGCCCTTTGCTCTCGCGGTTCTGATGCAGTCCATGGAAAGAGCCTCAATCATTGACGCTCTTACGTATCTCGTCATACCGCCGAGAGAACAGAATGTCATTACTATCAAAGGAAGTGAGAGGTGATACATCTTGTCCCAAAATTGAGCCCAAGGCGACCAGTTTACACTGCCCGCGGTCTGCATTCCGGATATTGGGAACCAGCCGAGAGACGCAGCGAAAATCCATATAAATACTATCGCGATAATGAACGTAGGAAGGCTGTAACCTATAATAGTGCCTACCTGAACGCCAACGTCCCTCTTGCTACCTCTTTTAACCGCGCAAAAAATACCCAGAGGAATCGTAATTCCAAGTCCTAAAATAGTAGCAAAAATATTTATGAAAACGGTATTCTTCATAGGAGCTACAAGCTCATCTGCAACATCCTTGCCGCTTTGTTGAGATTCGCCAAGATATCCTTGAAGAAGACCTTGAAATCTTCCATCATCAGTGTATGGATAGAGGCCCATCCATCTAAGATAGCGTTGTACCAAATTTCCGTCAGTACCTAAACGCTTCTCCCAATATTCTTCTCTCTCCTGCAAATCGAGATGTTGATTCGCCTTAAATTCCTCCTGCGCTTTGGCTGCGGCGGGATTATAAGGAATCATATTATAAATTGCAAATAACAAAAACGAGAGTATGAAGAATACCAGAATAATATATAAAAACCTTTTGAGTATATACTTACCCATAATTCCTCCATTTGAGCCGCTGCGGCTCGCGAATAAAAATAAACCGTAAGGGGAAATCCCCAAAGGTAAAGAAACACCGCAATAATTACCTGCGGGCGCGTTTTTGCGCTAAAATGTAAACATTTTTATACATTTTCTAAAACAAAAAAGGGGGTTAATTCACTTTTGTTAATTTATCTGTGCTTTTTATTTCTCTATAACGGACAACTTGCCCCACGCCACCCTTTTAAAGAGGTGGTGGGGGCATAATTTGTCCATTATTTAATTATTACTAAATAATGTCAAGCGTTTATCTTATTTTGCGTAGTTTGAGAAGAAGTCAGCCTCGTCCATGATGTAGTTGTTTGAGTAAGTATCATAGAGATCGGGGTCGATTGTCCAGTAGTAAGACTGGTCATAAACTGCGCTGTTAAATCCTGTTGCAAAGTTGATAGCGTTGCAGTAAGGAGTTCCTTGATAACCGTAGTCAGTCATCTGGCAGTAGTCACCGTATACACCGGGAACGAATTCACATGTGATGTATTGGATGTACATACCGATAGACTTTGTTGCTGTATCGGTTGCCTGCCACTCTGTTACAAGAAGGTCTGTAACGTCGTTAGGCTGTGTACCGTACCAGTTGATTGCGAGAGGCATATAGTAGTCATCGCCAATCTTAACTGTCTTATACTTTGTATCTACTGTTGAGAAGAAGATGTTTGCCTTTGAGAGTTCGTAACCGGAAAGCTTCTTGTAACGAACATCGTCTTCTTCTGCGTCAAATTCTTTACCTTCAACGTTGTAAATCCAGCCGCCCTCTTCAAGAACTGCGATAGCGTCGTCTGCTGAATAAGCGTAAGGATTAAGAAGAGATTCAAGCTCTGTCTTGTTTGCTACATAAGCGTCAGCGCCTGTGTAGTAAGGACCGTTTACAACTGCACCGAAGCCGCCTGTAAACTTCTGAGCGTATGCAGGACGGTTAAGTGTGTGCATGATTGCCTGACGAACTTCTGTAAATGCTGTAGGACCGAGGTCGCAACGGAAAGCAAGCTTACCGTAACCTGCTCTGTCGTAGTGTGTTTCAGCATACTTAGTTGGAGCAGCTTCAACAACTGCAAGAGCTGCTTCTGTTTCCTTACCGCCGGTGATACCTTCGATAACGTCAACTTCGCCTGCCTTGAACATATCCATTTGAGTTTCGGTTACAACTTTGATGTATGTAATTGTTTGAATTGTAGCCTTACCTCTTACGTCTTGTGTGTACTGAGGGTTGAGTGTAAGAGTAGCAATGTTAGCCTTTGTATCGTAGTTTGAAACTACGTACGGACCCGAGTAAGGAAGATCGGAATCCCACTTAAGGTTCTCGGTGATTTCGCCTGCTACAACGTAGGAGTCTATGCCGTTCTTTGTTTCCTTCTCATAGAAAGCAGCGTTAAGACCGCACTCTTTGTCTTCGTTTACAACGATGTCACCCTTGGAACCAAGGTAAAGTTGGAGTGGATCGGGTGAGAATGCTGCCATTGTGATGAGGTAATAGTAGTTAGCATACTCAGCAATGTAGGTTACGGAGAAGGTGTAGTCGTCAAGAAGCTTGATGCCCTCGAAGTAAACTGTTTCACCTTCGCCTGTGTAAGCCTTGAATGCGTCAAAGCCTACGATTTGCATACCTGAGTTACCGCTGCCCTTTGCTTCAACTGCAACTGCTGTTGAGTTAGCAAGGATACCTGCGATGTAGTTCTTTGCTGTAATTGCAGAACCGTCGGAGAATTTAAGACCTTGTTTGATCTGAAGAGTAACAGTCTTAGAACCGTCTTCATTTAATGTGAAGGTGGGTTCTGCTGCAAGAGCGTTCATATTGTAAGCATATGCGCCACCCTTGTTGCTCTCTGCTGTTGCGTAACCGGATGTGAGCTTCTGGACATCCTGGTCAGAAGCAGCGGGTGAAGATTTACCCCAAGCAGAGTTACGGAATGCGCCGGAAAGCGCGGTAGCGCTACCGAGAATTACGGAGTTGTCTGCTGTTGTAACAGTAGAAGAAACGATTGCGTCTGCTGCGCTCCAGTAAGGAGAGGTAACGAAACCGGAAATCTTCTTGTTGTAAAGGTCAAAGTACTGGTTGGAGTAAAGAGGAATCTCGGGAACGAGGTAGTTCCATCTTACTATGTAGTGCTTCCACCACTCGTTATATACTTCTGTCTCGGTTTCAAATTCACCTGCGGGTGTGCAGTTGTAAACCATAGCCATAGACAAGAAGTCCATACCAAGTTCGTACTTAACGCCGTCTACTGTAACGTAAGCCATACCGTCTTCATCTGTTGTAACCATATCGATAGTAACCTTGCTACCGATTTCGTCATAAACAGATGTGAAGTCTGAGCGAGTCACAGCATCCTTTTCATCAGCGGTACCGTATTCTACAGGCTTGTTGCAGGATACGAGCATACCGAATGACAAAACGAAAACTAAAAGAATCGCTAAAAGTTTAATCTTGTTCATCTTAATGAACCTCCTATAAAATTTATAATCGCCACTTGGGGCGCATTATATTGTATTAATCAAAAACAAAGCTTGTCTTTGATGTTTTATTATTATAATATAAATTAGGTAAAAAGTCAACAGTTTAGTGTATGATAAAGTTTCATATCCCTGCGATAAAATCTCATTTATACCAAAATAAGCAAGCTATTATTGGACATTTGTCAAATAATTTCTGCCAAATATTTATATAAATTTACAAAGATATTACTATATTTCTATCAATTATCCAAAATATACATTGGCTTTTGAGATGAGAAATTTCCGATAAAAAATATTTTTTTGGAAAAAGTATTGACAAATCCAAAATGCTTTGATATAATGTTATAGCGTTTAATGGAAGGTTAGCTCAGTTGGGAGAGCA
>JAZUPQ010000105.1:0-2415 GCA_045605265.1 Eubacteriales bacterium
CATAACTCTAAACTAAAAACTAACAGAAAAAGAGGAAGCATTTCGGATGTGAAACCGATTTGTTTCCTCTTTCTGTCGTTATAAGAACCTTTCAGGCCTTTATTTTATGTGTTTTTTGTATTTTTTAATGAGATAATAAAGCAACGTACCGCCGACACAGGCGCACACCAGCTCTCCGAGTCCTATCGTAAGCATAAGGAAAAGGTATCCGTCTGAAATTCCATAGGCGTAGATTAACACGAAGGGAATAATAATCATATTCGAGACAAGAGTAGGAATTGTCGCGGCGAACGCAAGTCTGTCGGGCAGCTTTCTTAGAAGCCTCGCTCCGAAAGCGCCAATCAAAGTGGCGACCGAGCCGAAAATAATATCCCAGACCGCGCACCCCGTCACAAGATTTGAAATCAAGCAACCGAGGAATAGCCCTGCCGTTGCCTCCGGGAAAAATACGGGGAGAATACAGAGTATTTCGGAAAGTCTGAACTGTATGACTCCGCTGGCAAGACCCAGTAGCGAGGATACAAAGGTGAGAGCGACGTAAAGCGCCGCAATCATCGCTCCTCTGACTAAAAATAGAGTGTCCCTTTTATTCATTATAAGTCTCCTTAGTTTTGTTTTTTCGCGCTTTCCCGCTAGGTGAGGAGGATTTCGAACTCACCGCAAACGGTATTTTACCACAAATAAATAAAAAATGCAAGCGCAAAAACAAAAATTACGGAAAATCCATCAAATTTATACAATTTTATTTATTTTTTACCATTATGGAACTATTTTGGAAAAATAAAAAGTGGCAAAGAATTAAAATAAAAAGTATAATAAAATAGGATGGTGGTAAATTGGATTACATAATAATAAATGAGAATAAGGTAAAAATCAATCTCAATCAGAGCGATATGATAAAATATTCTCTTTTAGGAATAGGCGACGATTATAACCAACCGCGAGTGCGCCGCGCGTTTAAAAGAATTTTTGAAATCGTATCGCAAAAGAGCGGATTTGAATTTAACAGCGGAAAAATGCTGATACAGTTTTACGAGGGGAAAGACGGTTGCGAAATTTTTGTAACAAAACTCAGATTTTTGCCAAAGGAAACCGAAGCTGCAATCAAAAATTGCGACGGGGTATCCCTTGTGGAAAGAGCAGAGGCGGTCTATCGATTTGAAAAAATCGAAGACTTTTTATTAATTCGAGACAGAATAAAATCCCCTCACAGTCTGTTTACATATAAAAACAAAATTTACTTGCTGATAGAAACCGACAGCCTTTGCGACTACCTGTTTCTCTCCGAGTTCTCGGAGTCGGTGTCCGCCCTGGCAATTTCGGTTTTGCGGGAGCACGGAGAGACTTTATCCGACACCGGCTTAATTTAGAGAGAAGCATTTTATATAAAAAAGCGGAGACAGCGATTTTTATCGACATCTCCGTTTTTATTTACACCTATTATTTATTTTCAAATTCCATCATCATCTCAACCCTCTGCTGATGTCTGCCGCCGCTTTCAAATTCGCTTTGGAGAAATGCGTCCAGAATATCCATCGCAAGACAAGAACCGATTACTCTCGCGCCCATACAGAGCACGTTTGCGTTATTGTGAATTCTCGTCATTCTGGCAGAGAAGGTGTCCGAGCAGAGTGCCGCTCTAATGCCCTTGTGCTTGTTTGCGCACATAGACATACCGATACCCGTGCCGCAAATCAAAATTCCAAATGAATTATCAAGGTTTTCCTGCACCTTTTCGCAAACCCTTCCTGCAAAGATTGGGTAATGGCAGGAAGCCTCGGAGTCGCAGCCCAAGTCGGTTACAGAATATCCGAGCTCTGTGAGGTGCTTTTTAACCTCTTCCTTTAAGGCAAAACCCGCGCTGTCCGCGCCGATAAAAATTTCTCTCATTGTTTGATACCTTCCTTTATTCTTTCAAGTCTTTCGCGCTCAGCCTGCGGTATACGCAGATAGGTAGGAGCAATTTGAAGGTCGCTTGTTCTGTCTCCCGCCTCGTATTTTTTCAGGGCGATTTTGCATACCGAAGCTGCATTTTCAAGTATTAAATTCTCGGGAGTTGAGCAGATTTTAAGTCCCGCATCGGTGAGAAAATTTCGTGTTATGCTATACCCGTCACCCACGATGTAAATATCCTCGCCCTCGTACGCTTTAAGCTCCGCCGCCAAATCCGAAAGTGAAATAGCCCTGTCCTCGCAAAGCCGTGTGAGTCTCTCTCCGTCAGAACGGAAAATTGCGTTGTAGACCTGAGAGCGCCTTGCGTCCATAGCAGGAACTACTATACCGCAGAGTCCGCGCAGATTTTCCGCAAGCTCGTCAATAGCGGAAACCGCAATACAGGGAATGTTTTTTGAAAAGGCGATGCCCTTAATAATCGAGACGCCGATGCGTACGCCCGTAAAAGAGCCGGGGCCAACA
>JAZUPQ010000106.1:0-7884 GCA_045605265.1 Eubacteriales bacterium
GGGTTCGAATCCCATATTTCACCCCATATTTTAAAGCGCACCTCAATAGAGGTGCGCTCTTTCTTTGTATGGTGCAATTTTAATCGAATCACCATCCATTATACAATGAATTTCATTAGATGGATTATTATAAATCTCCAAACAAATAGCATTTTCAATGTCGTTTTGGATATTTTTAATCAGACCGCGAGCTCCGCTTTTTTCTCTGATAGTTTTATTTACAATATGGATTATGACTTCTTCGCTGCAAGTAAATTCTATCTTTGAAATTAGTAACTTATTTCTAAGATTATATATTTCTTTTTCCGCAATCTTAGTTAAACTTCTCTCATTCAAGTCATTAAACAATACAATTTTGTCAATTCTATTAAGAAATTCAGGTGAAAAAATTTCTTTTACAGCCTTAATTTCATCTGATGTAACAGAGTTTAAAAAGCCACTCGATTTCATAATATCTTTTGGAATATTTGAAGTCATAATGATATAACAATTTTTAAAATTTGCAATTTTTCCGTTGGAGTCGGTCAATAAACCATCGTCCATGATCTGCAAAAGTATATTTAAAACATCATGATTAGCTTTGTCGATTTCATCAAGTAAAATAACAGAGTAGGGGTTTGTTCGAATTTTATCAACTAACGTTCCGCCATCCTGATATCCAACGTAGCCCGGCGGAGAACCAATAAGTTTATTAACGGAATTACTCTCGGTAAATTCTGTCATATCATACTTTATGAGCCTTTTTTCGTTATTAAATAAGCATTTTACCAATTCTTTTGCAAGTAAACTTTTTCCTACACCGCTATTACCCGCAAACAAGAAAACACCTCTGGGTTTATTTTCGTCCACAAGTCCAAGTCTATTACGCATAACAGCTAGGACAACATCTCTAACAGCTTCGTTTTGCCCGATAACATTCTCACAAATTTTATCATATAAAGCATTTTCATCTTGTTCGTCAATTGCTAAGTCAATACCACACAGCTCGCAAACTAGTTCTTCAACATCCTTGCTGGTAACATGAATATTTTTAGTAATGTCAGTTTTTTCGATATATGAAGAAACCAAATTTTCTTCTTCAGCAATTACATTCTGCCACTGATTTTTTTGTAAAAAACTCTTTTTTGCGCAACACTCATCAATAATATCAATAGCCTTATCCGGTAAAAACCTTTCGGGAATATACTTAACCGAAAGATAGACAGCGCTTCGTATTGCCTCATCGCTTATGCTTATCCCATGATATTTTTCATAGTTTCCTTTAACGCCACTTAACATTACTATCGCTTCTTCCGGACTTGGCTCGTCAACTCTAATGGGTTGAAACCTTCTCTCAAGCGCTCCGTCTCTTTCAATATATTTTCGGTACTCATTATATGTCGTAGCCCCTATAAGTTGAATATCCGCTCTTGATAGCTGGGGTTTTATAATATTTGAAGCATCAATCGCTCCTTCCGCTGCTCCTGCACCTACAATCGTATGGATTTCGTCGATAAAAAGAATTACCGACTTATCAATGCTGGCTTCGTTGATAATTCCTTTTATTCGCTCCTCGAAGTCTCCTCTGTATTTTGCCCCAGCAACCATTGCGGTTAAATCAACGCTAATTATGTTTTTATTTAAAAGAGCCGAGGGGACTTGTGAATTGGCAATTCTGATCGCCAAACCTTCAACTATTGCAGTTTTACCAACACCTGCTTCTCCAATAAGACATGGGTTGTTTTTGGTTTTTCTGCATAGTATTCGAATCATTCTATCAGTTTCTTTATCTCTGCCAACAATTTGCTCGAAGGCATTAGACCTTGCCAATTCTGTTAAATTTCTACCGTAGGTTTCAAGCATTGAGTCTTGTTTTTTTATCTTTTTTTGTTCATTAACACGCTCTGTGCTTTTCATAATCTCTAATAAATCTTCCAGCATATCTGACAAGCTGACGCCCAGTTCAATAAGTATTCTGTTAGCAACGCAGTTTTTTTCTTCGATTATCGCTAATAATAAATGCTCAGTTCCAATCTTTAAGGCGCCGTAACGCAAAGATAATTTGTATGAATTTTCTACAATTTTTCTTGCTCTGGGAGTCATATCCTTTGGAGTCAAACAAGTTCTTTCTCCAACCCCGGAATACTCCTTTATTGCTTCTAATATTTTTTCACAGTCAACACCGCGTTTATTTATAATTATTGTAGAACTTGAACCACTTTCCAAAGCGAGAGAATATAAAATATGTTCACTGCCAATATAAGTATGACCGAACCCTTCTGCTATTGAAACAGTGTTATTTAAGCATTTTTCTGCTATGTTTGTAAATCTGTTTCCCATAACTCACTCCTATCTTTTTAAATAATTCTTAACACTAAAAGTTAAAACAATTCACAATAAATTTTATTTCCTAAAATTTGAGGAAGCATTTTGTGAATTAAGTTCAATAACCAGCCTATCGAATAGAAGGGAGTCGACTACACCCGTTTCTTCCATCATAAATATGTTCTGCAAGTTTTTTACCGCATTTTCGGTGTTAGCATTAAAATAAGAGCCCAAATTAACACTTCCGATTTCCTTATAGGTCTTTCGAAGTTCATCAATGATCAAATTTAATATCAAAACGTCTTTATTTTGCTCTCCTTTTGTAAGTGGAAATCCGGTATCGTTGATAATATAATTGGATGCCGAGCGTCTATTTCTTAGTTCTAAATGATGAAGTTCCAACGCTAAAAACGTCTCGTAATCCAAAACGCCATTTTTGCTTATACCGACCATATTTTGCAAAGCATATATAGCGGCTCGCGTTTCATCGCCGTAAATACCATCTACCGAAACTCTTGGAATTTCTGCATACGCATCTCCAAGTATCAACAGTTTTCTTTGTATTTTTTTTATATATGTAGCTTTATCTGCCATTGAATACATAATAAAACCTCCTCAATCAAGATAATTCATATCCTGGAAATTGGTCATCGTTTACATTTCTGCCAACAAATATATCTTGATAAATGCTTGTTATTGCGTACCAAGTTTGTGGCGTAACTCTTTCGGGAGCGCCCGGAATATCAAAAACTTCTTTGAAAGCTCTAACTTGATTTGCGGTTGAATTTCCAAAAATACCATCTGTAGTCACCTTGGGAATTCCGGGATACGAATCCGCAATAAAATTTAAGTACTCCTGTAACGCCCTCACATCCTCACCCGTTACTCCAATTCTCAAAATTCTTCCGGGAAATGGCAGAGTCGTTCCTTCATTAAATCTATAATCTATGGATTCAAGAAAAGAATAATAAGTATTTTCTATTCTGTTCCATACAATTTCATCTACAATTCCTGTCTGTTCAAGTCCGTATGTTTTTTGAAAAGAAATAACAGAATTCTGCGTGTTCTGACCGAAATCACCATCAATCTCGGTGGGCAAAACCGTAGGAACAAATATAGAAATATATTCAAGATAGTATTGCAAAGCGAGAACACCGGCGGAAGAGTCTCCTATTTGTAAAACATCGTTGTATTGCGTCGATAAGTCCTCTAATTTTATTCCCTCAGAATAGACAGTTGAAAGTTTTCGCACACCATTATATATAAACTGCACTCTGTTCCAAGTAGCACTTCCAACAATTCCGTCTGGAGTAAGTTCAAACACCTCTTGAAATTTTTTTACAGCATCGGTAGTGCTCTTGTCAAAAAAACCATCGGCGGGATATATTTTAGGAATTCCCGGGTAATTTGTTGAAATTCTATTCAATTTTCTTTGCAACAACTCTACATTTTTTCCCGAATCTCCCTCTCTTAAAGGAATTTGCGGCGCGCTCGGCTCGACACTCTCAACAGGAACGTTGCTTACCAATTCGATGTTGTTACCATAGTAATTTTGTAAAATTTCAAAGGCGGAAAGTCCACTATTTGCTAAAGTAACCGATCCCCACTGCGACAGTCCATCACAGCTAACCTCAATACCGTCACAAAATGTTGCAAATAACGGCTCGATATTCCCGCTTCTTTTTATGTAACTGTTAAATATTTCGTCAACTATTTCGGAAATATTGTCGTATATGTTACGCTGATAAATGAAAGTTTGATCAAAGGCTGGGGAAGAAGTTATGTCAAAATTCTGTCCTCTGCTGCGGTAGTATTCGGTATATACGCGGTTTAAGGCTACTGAGATTTCCGCTAAAACGTTAGCTTTTATAGCCTCATCCGGCCAGGTAGGGTATATTTCGCTGGAAGCGACGTTTTTAATATAGTCGGCAAAATTGACCGATACATTTTGCGCATTAGAGTCAGGAGCACCTAAATGCACTACTATATTTTCAGGGATAACCGGATAATCTATCATAATTCACTCCAAATTTTTATTTTCAAATGAATAGGTGTCTAAATTGCCTTTAGGTGCAGAAACATTATTTTCAAATATCGGACTCGGTATCATATTTACGGGTAAAGTTGTATCAAGCCCCTCGAAAATTGCAACTCCGAAAATTTTTTTTGGATAGTATCCCTCCTTTATAACTTCAATATCGTATGTTGAATATGGTACTTCTTGAGGATTCGGAGATTGAGAATACTCTTTTTTAAAGGTAGGTAGTTTGATTTTTTCCGTCATTCCATCTCTATCGGTTACTATCGTATACGAAAGTGTATTGTTGGTATCATCTGCTCCTGTAATTTTTACTATACTGTCCTCAACAGGTATTGCCCCTCCTGCCGAATATGTCCTAATCGCGAGTCTTCCGTATCTGTCTGGCACCATAACATTGCTCCTTTTCTAATTTGTATGTATTTATTTCGTTTATTTTTAGTGAGAATTTCTATTGACAATAAACTACAATTGTTATATAATCATTATATATAATTTTGGTTTTTTGTTCACAGGTCCAGCATTTGAAGTATAAAAAATAAATATTGAGGTGTACAGTATGAAAGATTCTTTGTATGGCGAATTGAGTGTTGTTGGAATGCAAGGCTGCGAGGACTTTTCGGCGCAGGTTGATGCATATTTGAAGGAATGGCGTCGTCACGATACAGACGGAACGTTCTTGGTTGAGAGTTCATGCCCGAGATTTGGCAGCGGAGAAGCAAAGGGTACTATACATCAATCTCTCAGAGGCAACGATGTTTATATAATTTGCGACGTATTTAACCATGGCGTTACATTCAATATGTACGGACAAACAGTTCCAATGAGTCCTGATGACCACTTCCAAGACTTAAAAAGAGTCATCGGCGCTATCGGTGGAAAGGCTCGCCGCATCAGTGTAATTATGCCTATGCTCTACGAAGGAAGGCAACACAAACGTTCGGGTAGAGAATCACTCGATTGCGCTCTTGCGCTTCAAGAACTTGTAAATATGGGCGTTACCAACATCATAACATTTGATGCCCACGATGCAAGAGTGCAAAACTCAATTCCTCTTAACGGATTTGAAAATGTGCGTACTTCTTATCAAATGCTTAAAGCCCTGCTTCATACTTATAATGATATTGTTATTGATCCCGAAACAACCATGATAATTTCACCCGATGAAGGCGGAATGGTTAAATGCATGTATTATTCATCGGTTATGGGAATAGACCTTGGTACATTCTACAAGCGTCGCGACTACTCAATAATAGTTAACGGCAAAAACCCGATAGTATCTCATGAGTACCTTGGAAGAAATGTTGACGGTAAAGACGTTATTATAGTTGATGATATGATTTCTTCCGGCGATTCTGTATTAGATGTAGCTAAGCAACTCAAAGAAAAAGGCGCAAAGAGAATATTCATATTTGCTTCGTTCGGCCTTTTCTGTAACGGACTTGACCATATCGATAAAGCGTATAACGAGGGAATGTTTACAAAAATATTTACCACCAATCTGGTGTATCGCACACCCGAGCTTTTACAACGCGAATGGTATCATGAGGTTAACATGTGTAAATATGTTGCTTATATCATAGATACGCTCAACCACGATCAAACAATCAGTCGCCTTCTTGACCAATCAAAGAAAATCCACACCCTTCTTGATGAATATCAAAAGAAATAATTTATTTGACCAACGGAGAAACTATGCGAATTACTCTCGAATCGGATTATGCGCTCAGAATCGTAAGCGAGCTTGCAACTCATAATGACATAGTTGATGCCAAAACCATTTCATCTCTTACTTCCGTAACACAAAAATTTACTCTCAAAATACTAAGAAAATTAGTACAGGCGAAGTATGTTAAATCCTCCAAAGGAGCAGGAGGCGGATATCAGCTTAATATTACGCCAGACAAAATTACCTTGAGAGAAATTATTGAATTGATTGACGGTCCTATCATCATTTCAAAATGTCTGGAAAGCTCTGAATGTTGTTCGCTTAATAAAGATAAGACAAGTTGTGTTTATCACCATATTTTTGATTCTATCAGCTTGGAAATAGAAAAAAAGCTTTCAAATATCACCATAAGTGATGTTTTATACAATACGGTTAAATTTTAAATATAGGAGATTTTATATGCTAAGAATATCCGAGATTTCCTTTCCCGGTTTGGGAATAGGCGAGTTTTCTGTTAACAGCGTTGCTATCAAAATCGGAAATATAGAAATTGCTTGGTATGCGCTTATAATCACTATCGGTATGATTTGTGCGGTGGCTTATATGGTTTTCAGAACCAAGCAGGAGGGACTTTCATTTGATAACGTTATTGACTTCGCTCTATGGGCAATACCATTTGGAATTGTCGGCGCGCGTCTTTACTACGTTTTGACCAAGCTGGAAGAATTTCACTCGTTTGCTGAAGTAATTAATATAAGGAGTGGAGGTCTTGCCATTTATGGCGGTATAATCGCCGGAGCAATAGTAGTATTCATCGTTGCAAAAATAAAGAAAATTTCCTTTTTAATGTTTGCTGACTGTGTAACTCCCGGCATAATTCTTGCACAAGCTATCGGCAGGTGGGGAAACTTTATGAACGGCGAAGCCTTTGGATATGAAACGAATTGGTTCTGCAGAATGGGACTAAACAACGTTTTGACCGGAAATCAGACACTTTACGTACACCCAACGTTCTTATACGAATCTCTGTGGAACATTGTAGGCTTTGTGCTGATTAACATATTCTATAAGCATAAAAAATATAACGGTCAAATATTCCTCATGGTCTTTGGTTGGTACGGCCTTGGAAGAATGTTCATTGAGGGGTTGAGAACTGACAGCCTCTACACAACTATATTTGGTTGGACTTTCAGAACTTCACAGGTTCTTGCCGGTTTAATCTTTGCTGTCTGCGCAATTCTTTTGGTATATTTCCAATTCAAAAAACCTATTGACAATTTTGCAAAAAAATGTGTTATTGGTACGAAAAACTTTGTAAAATCACTAAAAAAGGGCAATAAATAATGGCAGAAATAATAGATGGAAAATTAGTCTCTCAAACCCTGAGAGAAAATATCAAGCTTGATGTAGAAAAACTCAAAAGTGAAAAAAATATTACACCCGGTCTCGCTGTTATTTTGGTTGGGGAAAACCCCGCCTCTTGCGTATATGTCAGAAATAAACACAAAGCTTGTCAAGATGTAGGTATAAACTCGTATGTAATCAACCTACCGGAAAACACTACCGAAGAGGATTTGCTCGCTAAAATCGACCAGCTCAACCTTGACAAAAACGTTCATGGGATTTTGGTTCAGCTACCACTTCCAAAACACATAAACGAAGACTCGGTCATAAAAAGAATATCCCCTAACAAGGATGTCGATGGATTTCACCCGTATAATGTAGGTAGAATGATGTGCGGGAGTCCAAC
The DNA here is from genome assembly GCA_045605265.1 of Eubacteriales bacterium. Lineage (GTDB taxonomy): Bacteria > Bacillota > Clostridia > Oscillospirales > CAG-272 > UBA1740. The sequence continues at coordinate 7,762 of JAZUPQ010000106.1, forward strand.
CTTTCTTCCGTGCACTCCGTATGGTATTATGGAACTTTTGGATTTCTACAAGGTGGATATTTCCGGAAAAGATTGTGTAGTAATTGGTAGGAGCAATATAGTTGGAAAACCGATTTCTCAACT
>JAZUPQ010000107.1:0-7467 GCA_045605265.1 Eubacteriales bacterium
CGATACGTCAACAACAAGTTGGAATTTTGCTTCGCCGTCTTCAATAAGTGTGAGCGGCTCAAAATCGTCGTCATCACCATTGTTGTCATTATCATTGTTGTCATTATCATTGTTATCATTATTTGCGTTGTCGTTCGTGTCATCATCGCTACCGTTTGGACGGAAAACAATGTTACAACCAACTAGCGCGAATATAAGTATGAAAACAAATAATAGTGCGAGAAGCGGTTTAAAGTTTCTCATAAAATACTCCTTCTACAAATACTTTCAAGGTATTATAACATATTACTATTGAATAAATCAAGGTATAATTTTAAAAAAATAAAAATATCTTTCACTATTTCCTCATTCGACTATAAAAAGGGAACTGTCTGAATGACAGTTCCCAAAAACTATGATGTTTTAAAACTTTCGGTTATACTACTCCTCGTAATCGTATGTAATCGTAATGTTGGCAGGATCGCATATAACGAAATCTTCATATTCCGTTCTGAAGCATTTTGTAAATTCGTATCCGGTTTGTTGCTTGGCAACGATTATGGGCATAGGAGTATGAGCGTTGATAAGCGCATTATTGAAGTTGTCGCCCATTGTAATATTCACAAGATAGAAGTTAGCTTTTTGAGAATCGCTATCTCCAACGAACTTGTATGTTACGTTTTCTACATAGAGACTTGGCAAGACGGTTGTGAAGCCGTAGTCCGCATTGTGAATAAGACCTGTCAAAATGGTGATATTAGGTCTTGCTGTACCGGTAGCATTCCTGATTGAGTTGTGTATCATTTCGCAGTTCTTGATGATGATATCACCCCTCCAAGAACTTGCGTAGTCAGAACGCAGACTTACAAGTCTTTCGTGGTAAATGGTCGAGTTTTCAACGAGCAGTGTACCACCGCCTACCAGGGATATAGAGCTGATGTTACAGCCACTTACTACGGCATTATAAACACCTGCGTGAGCATCAAGTCTTGAAAGCGTGGAGTCGTAGTATTGGATATTCTTGCAATAGCTGGTACCCATAATACCCCAGTAATATCTGCTTTCTTCATAAATCATATAATCGCCGTTCTTGTCTTTCAAGAATTCGCCGTTTTCATCTACCTGGTACATATAGTATTGAGAACAATTTCTGAATACCATCATATTGACGGTTCCGCCACCGATATCATAAGATCCTTGACGATAATGAACCCTACCAGAGAGCTTTGAGTTTTGCATAAGGAAATTATTGCAGTTACTGGGGATAATCCATCCGTTATAGTTAGGACCGCCGTCGTTATACTTAACACCAATTTCGTCTTTAACAGGATCAGAACCGAGAGGTTGATTGAGAACTTCGTGGTCCATTCCGTCAATAGTTACATTAGAGCGAGAGATTGCTATACCGCGGTTAATGTAAGCGTTGCCTAAATCGGAGCGCGTTGCATAATGTGTAAATTTACCTCCGTTCAATTTTATTGGCGCGGTGTCGATTCTGTGAATGTAAATTTGGTCAACGTTATCAAAGTCGAACAGGGTCTTGGTTGACAAATCAATATTATTGTTAGCGTCAACAACGATTAACTCATGCTGAGGACTGCCGCTTCCGGTTGAACCGCCTTCACCGCCGCGTTTGTACATATAAACAGAATTGTCATAAGGAATAATCAGAGCGGGAAATCCGAGATTTAACGGAAGGGATGTGTCGCTCGTTCTGATGCCGCCGCGCTCGTTAAGTCGAGAAATTATTCCAAGTGGATCGTAAGATTTTGTGTACGTGACGCTATAACTACCGGGAATGTAGAAAATGTTGTAATCCTTTTCATTGTCGGTGCTCGCATCTATGAATCTGTCGTCTATAATAAATTCCGCGTTGCCAAACTCTACGTTCGTTTGAATTTGGATTGATCCGCTATACATACGCTCGATATAATATTGAGCATTTGGATCGGCATAAACGGTATGACGCTGGGTATAGTTTGCTGCGTTGTGCGTAGCGCGAATTGCTTCTACATCTTCGGTAACGCCGTCGCCGACCGCACCGAAGTCTGAATAGTAAATTCGATCGGTTGTGTATTCCGCAACAAAATCATCATCAAATTTCACGCCTTTGTCAAATGAAACGATATATTCATCAACGAATCTTGCGACTGCTTCCTCAATAAATGAGGCAACCCAAGAACTGAATATAAGATTACCGTTTTCGACGTAAACCTTTAAATCACTTTCATAGGATACGTCGGCGCTGTTAACATTGATTTGAATCGCCTTTTCGGAAGCAGAAGCGACTATTTCAAGCCTTACTCCTATAGCATCAAAAATAGCATCGGATAGTAGTTCTCCTGCAGCAATTTCTTCTTTCGAATTGGCAACGATTTCATAATCCGCAATATTATTTCCGGAGATTGTAATGACAGGAGAAGCATTCACATAATTGTTAGATTTTTGAGAATATTCCCACAAATAATCAAGCAGAGTCAAAAGTCTTTCTCTTGAAGAACCGTTGAAATTTTTATTCATTGAGTAAATGTAGTTGGAAAGAGAATATGAGAATTCCGCTCCTTGATAATTTATCGTAATGGGTTCTAACAAGTCTTTTGCTTTGACGTTGATAAGAATGTAATTACCTCTTGCATCGCTGCGCCATTCGCTCTCACTAATACTTCTGGTAACAATTTTACCGTTGCTGTTGTAAGTGAAGTCGATTGTTCCGCTTGTAACGCCCGATAAGATGTTGAATCTGTAACCAATTTCGCCGTCGAGAGTAAGCGTAGCACCGGAAATTATTTCAAGTATTTTTGCATCAACAGGTCCGAGTGGATCTCCCGCAATATGACTTTCAAACAACTTGCTGTAATTTTCATTCAAGCCTTCGGGAATAACCGAGGAAGGTTTAAAGTAAGCGTAAGCCGCTTTGATATAGTCTCTTGTCGCATTCATTAAATCGATGGTATTTTGGTCATATTCACCCGCGAGGATTCCGTTTAAATATTTGGGGATTGATGTAGAAATAACCTGAGTGAAAGTATTTTCTTCGGTTGTTTTTACAACTACTTCAATGTTGAGAGCAATTCCTGCGGAAGAAGCAGGAACAGATGTTTTGATGTTGTAGTACTTTTGGTTGTTGATTTCAACTAAATTAACCAAACTAAAACTGCTGCCGTTGATTGCGATGCTTACGATAGAATCCTTAGCATATTCAGGGATATAAACGTTATAAATAAAGTCAGAATAAAGCGAGAGGTTATTCATAAGAGGGAAGTTTATAGATTTGGTTGCCGTGTAAACCTTGTCTCCGTTAGCTACTGTGAGATTAGGAAAATCGAATTTGTAAATGTTGTTTTCGATTGGTAAAATTTCTTCTGGAATAACAGGAAGAATGCCGTTAAACCAAGTTTCAGAAATCGAACCGTTTGATGTTACCCAAGTTATTTCGCTAGTATCGGATTTGTTAGCAACGACGCGAACAAACTTATAAGTTTTTGCTGTTGCTTCGTATGTCGCAGAAGCAAGAGTGCCGTCCTCATTAAAATTAAACGTTGGTTCGCTAATTAGCAGAGTCTTGGTCTCGTTTGTTTTTGCGAGTATTTGCCCATCTTTAACCAAGGGAATTTCTGTAGATTCGGTGAGCTTTGTGTTGTACAAATTGTAAGTGGCGCTTGTGGATGCATCGCCGTCATAATTTGAAATACTCGGATTGATTTTACCGCCCACCACGTAGCAGTTAGAGACCGTAATATTTGCGTAGTCAGACAGAGAAGCGAAATAGGTTGCACTGTTTACATTAGCGAAATAAAATGAACAACTATCAAATTTTACTATTTTTTCAGAAGCATTTAAATCACTGTGGTTTGCGTAAATTTGTCCGGTTACTGAGTAAAAGTTAGCATTTTTTGCTTCAACATAGTGCGCCATTATAAGCGCGGAACCATTGCTTTTGTATCCGTAATAATTACCACCGTTAAAATAGAAGCGAGCAGCTCCGTTATAATATGTAATTATTCCGGCAAATACAGAGAGATTATCGCCGTCAAAATGATTTCCGTTCCAATCAGCATCCCCAAAGTAAACATTGGAGTTTTTGCTTGATATAAGTGACCAGCCGGCATTGTTTGAGGAGGTAACGGCAAAATTTCCGCCTTTTCTTGAGGAGCAAATATAAAGCGTAACGTAATTTGGTACGGAAAAAGCGGTATGCGGGTCGGTATTTGTGCTGCAATATGTTAACGTGTGTCCGTTTAAATCCAAATGGATATTGGCAAATTTTGAAGCAGTACCTGCGGTTGCTGAACTAATAGAGACGGAAGTGTCGTTATTTATTGTCCAATCGGTGTAGAGCCTAAACATTCCACCATTGGGAATCTTGGCTAAATGCTCAACTAAATCATCGCCGCTGAAATAAAACTCAATAGATTTGTTAGAATCTATAATAGCATATGTCGGAGACACAAAAACCGGGTATATATCAATATTTCCGACATTTAGATCTTCGAGAGTGATCGATCTTAAACTTTCGGCAACACTTGCTCCCGGCGTATATGACCAACCTATAAAAACGTTGGGAGAATCTTTAATTTGAGTACCGATAAGGTTTTGCGAAACATCTTCTGACGGTGTACTGCCAAAAGCAACGTTTGTTGTGAAAGTATCAAGACCTTCGAAGCCGTGCCAAGTGACCGTAACAATATCCTCTGCCGTTGGACGTTTGAATGTATACACGTCTCCTGAAATGCCTACAAAACAGACATTTGTTTGGTACGTAAATTTGTTTCCGTTTGCATTAACTGTGAAATTATTGGTAATGTTATTGATTGTTACATCACGACTTAGTATCACATAAGAACCGTCACGAATGGCGGATGCTAAATCGGCATCATACTTATACTCGACGCCGTCAACAGTTCCGGCGGGAAGCAGTTCAAAATTGTATAAATCGCCGTTTTTCGTGACTCTGTAATTTTTGTCAAGCTGATAATTTAGCGTATGTCCGTTTGCATTAACGATAAATTCATTGTTGATGAGCAAATTGACATCCGATTCAAGTGTTACGGTGCATCCGTAAGTAAGAGAATATTGTAAACCACTCTCGTAATAGTATTCGTTTTGGCCAATATATGCCAAAGGCGTGTCTGCACCGGGTTTCTTATAGGTAGGTTGGAACGCAGAACCTTCCAAACCGAAAATACCCACTGTATCCGCGTCAGCTATTCCGTCCTCGTCTTTGTAGCTCTTAACAACGAAGTTGTCTATGCAGATATCGCGATTTAGGGTGATTGTTGTTCCGTCTTCTGCTACTGTTGGAGCACTACCAAGGATATCAAATTTATAACCGTTTTTAATGTAAGCGGTTGTGATGGTTCTTGTTTTCGTGCCGTCGCCGTTATCAGTCCATTCGCTTACTGTGTCTTTACCAAGAATTCTGTTAATATCTTCACCGAAGTCGGTTTTAGTGATTACAAGTTCACCGTTCAAATAGAGATATGCTTTATTCGTTATTCTGTCAAGCACAAACGTCAAATGCGACCACACACCCGGCGTTGTATCAATATACTTTGAAGAAGCAGGGGAGGGCCAAGAATTAGGCTTTCCTGTTGCTATGTCGTAGTTGGCAGGTCTTGACTGCAAGGTAACTTTTCCGTTTTCGTAAATGTTGAATGTTATACCGTTGACTTTGCTGTCATTATCCGGAGTATATGAAGCAAACGTTCTTGTGATTGTTCCGTCGGAAGCCATTGTTTCGGTTATTTTCTGATAAGTCAAACCGTAAGGAGCGAATCTAACCGCGGCAAAACCGTTTCCGTTCATATTCGTAATATCAAAATCAACTGTCATTACATCCATATCATAAAAATATGAACCAATATTGCCTGCTTCCGCAGGAGTTTTGTAGTCGATACGGAAATAGGGATTCTTTGTTTTTGAAGTCAACGTAGTACCGTGCTCAAATTGCAAGTATTCGTTGCCTGTTTCTTCGTCTGTGTTTACGTTTATAAGACCCCAATAACCATTACCAAAGTGGTTTCCTATTTCTCCTATGGAAGAACTTAACTTGGTAGGATCGGTAAGATCGATGTCATCAAAATATCTGTTGGTAATTAAATAACTGTCTTGCGATGCATAATATGATTGAGAATCATTTGTAAGAACGAAATAGGTTTCGTGAGTTACAGGGTCTACGTCACTCGGAACAAATGCGCCGTCTACTGTAAACTTTGCCCATCTGCGAGCGTACATATAGTCAGCGGTTTTTGCATCACACTTAACGTTGCCTGTGACCAAAATACCTGTTTGCGTAGTCTCGTTCCAAACGTTTGAGGCCGAATTATTACCGATTCTTTCATAACCGATGATAGTTCCACCGTTAATGATTACCTTGTCTGCCAACTGTGTGTCAGTACCTACGTTGGAAACCGCACCGAATAAATTAGTTTGGTATTCACCGTTTGCGGCAGGGTTACCCCAACCACCCTCGTTCTCGGGGCGGAGTATCAAGTCGCAGTTGTCAAGAACGCAATCCAGTTTTACGTCAGCATGAAGCGCCATCATGGAGTTGCATCCGCGCAACACTGTGTCGGTCAGGCGCAAGGTAAGGGATCTATATGATTCTAAGGTGCAACTTGAAGCTGCGCTATCTTGGTATGAAATGAACGCGGTTCGGTTTGCGTAGTCGTAGTTCGTGGGAGTGCCAACGGTGGCATCAAAGCCCTTCATATCAAATACTGAATTGTTTGACGTGATGCTTATACTAAACTTGTTTGCATTTCTATGTCCTACAAAAGACATCCTATCAACCGTAACATGAGAATTTTTTGCGGTTATGGATACGTTGTTATTTACCCTAATGAATTGAGAGTGGGTAACTCTGTTGTTATATACCGCTTGGTTAATGTTTGCTTCCGTGTACGCAATATGCGCAGCATCGGGAATTATATTAACGGTTGCATTATCAAATATAACAGTTGACGTTTTATACGCGTTAGCAGAAGAGATAACCGAGTAGCTGTTATTTCCTCCGAGAACGTTTACGTCAACCTCGCCCTTGAATTTGACGTAAGAAGTATTGTCGTAGTTAGCCGAGTTATTAAACTTGAATGCAGGAATAGCAGACGTAGCGGTTGAGTCAAACACTATTTTTCCGCTTACGCCATCGATAGTAAGGGTCGATTCGATATTTCCTGCTGTTTGATCAGCATCAATTTGTACAATCGTTGAAAGAGCAGAAATTTTACCCGGGCCTTTAACAACAAAATTGGAATTTGTCGTCATTCCGGAGTATGAAATTCTGAACAGTTCCGCTGTTCTGAGACCTGTAATCGTATAATTATTCAGGTCGAGAGTTACGTCACGACGAACTGCTATGTAACCCTCGCTTGCAGGAACTTCAATATTCCCACCTAGTTTAACTGTCTTTGCTTTACCGTTTACACCAAGAGAATTTCTCAAATCGCTGAGAGTGGTGACAACGGTAACATCTTCATCAGTCGCGCT
>JAZUPQ010000108.1:0-12382 GCA_045605265.1 Eubacteriales bacterium
CACCCATATATGGAGTTTTCAATAAAAGCCCCCTTTGAAATCAAAGAAGGCGATATTATCAGAGGTGTGTGATGATTTTTTTAGAATTGTTAAAGGCGTGTTTCTTAGGAATCGTGGAGGGCATTACAGAATGGCTTCCCATAAGCTCAACGGGGCATATGATACTTTTTGACGAGTTTGTCAAGCTGGATGTTTCCGACGCATTCCGTGAAATGTTTTTCGTGGTAATACAGCTTGGAGCGATCCTGGCAGTACCGATTTTATTTTGGAATAAGCTCAATCCATTTTCAAAAAACAAGAGTGACGAAGAGAAGAAAAGCACTTGGAACATGTGGGGAAAAGTACTTGTTGGGGTAATTCCTGCAGGAGTTCTGGGCTTTCTTTTAGATGATTTTTTAGATGAGCACTTATATAACTACATAGTGGTTGCTATCGCACTTGTAGTATATGGAATTGCTTTTATTTTGATAGAAAAAACCAAGCAGAACAAGAGTTACAGAGTTAATAGCATAGATGAACTTTCGTATAAAGACGCCATTTTGATAGGCGGATTTCAAGTTCTTTCGCTAATACCCGGAACCTCTCGCTCAGGCTCTACAATTTTGGGCGGAATGACTCTTGGCGTTTCACGCACGGTAAGCGCGGAATTCTCGTTTTTTATGGCGATTCCGGTTATGCTTGGCGCTTCGCTTTTGAAAATTGTAAAATTTCTGACCGAAGGCTTTTCCGCCACTTTATTGGAAATAGGACTTCTCTTTGTTGGAATCGGAGTTTCTTTTATAGTCTCTCTCGTGGTTATAAAATTCCTTATGGACTTTGTGAAAAAACACAGCTTCTCTGTATTTGGAGTTTACAGAATTATTCTCGGAGCAGTAGTCTTGGTATACTTTTTGATATAAAATCAGCCCTAAAACCTTTGTTGAGTTTTAGGGCTGATTTACCTTTTTGATCATAATCATTGTAAGATTTAAATAGTTGAATTTGGAAGCTTTTTGTATTCGCTCGGTGTGAAACCCGTAGCTTTTTTGAAGGATTTTGAGAAGTAGTTAGGGGTATCGTAGCATAAAATTTCAGAGATTTCTCTAATGGACTTGTCACTTTTTGCGATTAGCTCCTTAGCTTTTTCTATTTTGAGGTTGTTGTAATATTCCATAATGGAATGGCCGGTTGATTTTTTAAACTCTCTGAAAAGGTACGCTCTGCCGTAAAAGGTAAAATTCGTAATTTCTTCTATTGAAATCCGCCCCGTCACGTTTTTGTTAAGAATTTGGATTATATCCTTAACCAATTTTTTGTCGAGCTGTCTTTCCGGAAGGAATATACTGTTTCCTTCCATTGTTTCCGTTTGCTCGCGCATAATATTGATTAAAAGTAATTCGAGGGTATTCTTAATTATTTGCCGTCCTCCCAGAGTTGTGGTGTGAAGGAGTTCAAGTTTTTTTGTTTCGGGGTTGGAAACCGGCATATCAAACGTCATTTTAGCCTCTGAAACTATCTGTGAAATAAAGGTTTTAAAACGAGGTTCGAGAAGGATTTTCCTGTTTTCAAAAAAACGCATCGCCTCCGAGCGTGATTCGAATGATGAGATAAAAACGTTTGGAGGGTTAATTCCGTCTGCCGAGTGAGTGTGATATTCGTTTGGTTTGTGAAAGTAAATTTCTCCCTCTTTCAAAATTAGATTTTCATTGTCGGCAGTTAGAATGATATCGTTCTTATCAGCGTAGACGATTTCCCAAAAATCGTGAGACTCACCCTTTGACTTGAAGTCCTTATCAAACTCAAAATAGTGAACCGTAATAATACGGCTAATATTGAGCAAATTTTCGATTTTGTGTTTAAAGTATTTTTTCATACCAAAAGTATAACATAGTTTTTTAAAAAAATCAAGTAGATTATTTTACTCTTTTTGTAGATTTTAAACCATTGAGTATGTCAATATAACATAGTATAATTAATGTAATAGGAAGACATTAAGCAAGAAAAATCAAATTGGAGGGAACTTTATGCGAGTTTTAGCAATAGGATGTCATCCGGATGACATTGAAATTGCCTGTGCGGGCACACTTGCAAAATGCGTTAAGCGCGGTGATACCGTTATGACTTGTCATACCTCTTCGGGCAATTTGGGACACGTAATTATTCCGCCTGATGAGCTGACAAAAATGAGAGCAGAGGAGGCAAAAAAGGCAGGCTCTCTTGCCGGAATTGAAGTAATATACGGCGGTTTTGATGACCTTGAAATTTACACCGATAACAAGTCGGCGAGAGATAAGATGGTGGACGTCATAAGATACGCCAATCCCGATGTGATTATAACACATAATCCCGACGACTATATGCCTGACCATACTGCGGTTTCAAGATTGGTTTTCGATGCGAGCTTTACGGCGACGCTTCCAAATTATCATACTAAGATTCCGGGCGCGGCAAAGCTTGTTCCAATTTATTATATGGACACCCTTGCGGGAGTTAATTTTGTACCCGATGAATTCGTGGATATAACCGATGAAATTGACCTTAAGCTTGAAATGCTCAACTGTCACGAAAGCCAAATAGTATGGATGCGCGACCACGACGGAATTGATTTTCCCGATATGGTTAAGACATGTTCACGCTATCGCGGATATCAGTGCGGGGCAGAATATGCCGAAGGCTTTAAGCTTTGCAAGGCTTATCTCAAAGGCACTACAAAAAGATTGTTACCTTAATGGAGGAATATATGAACAAAAAAATTACTTGGTGTGTGATTGGCGCGGGCGGTATCGCAGACAGAAGAACCATTCCCGCAATTCTTGCGAGTTCTGAAAATGAACTTTTAGCAGTTATGGATAAAAATCCGAAAGTAGCAGAACAAATCGGCCAAAAATACGGAGTTCCTTTCTATTCATCGGAAGAGGAAATGCTTAAAAATCATAAGTGTGATGCAGTATACATCGGTACGCCCGTATTCTGCCATTACAGACAGGCGTTGCTAGCTCTTGAATATGGCGCTAACGTATTTATGGAAAAGCCAATAGCTATGAATGAAGAAGAAGGTAGGGAGCTTGTTGCTGCATTTAAAAAGGCTAAAAAGCAACTCACTATCGGATATATGATGAAATATCACAACCTTCACAAAAAGGCGAAAAACATCGTTAAGAAGGGCGGAATAGGTCAAGTTAATGATGTAAGGCTTCAATTCTCCTGCTGGTATCCGGACATTGAGGGCGCTTGGAGACAGAAAAAGGCCCTTGGCGGCGGCGGAGCTCTTATGGACCTTGGCGTTCACTGTATTGAACTTATTGAGTATGTTTTGGGCGAGGAAATCGTTGATGTCAAAGGATATACAAGTACCCGTACTTTCAAGTATGAGGTCGAAGACAGCGCGGTAATGATTTTCAAAACAAAGAGCGGAGTTCTCGGACATATCGACGTTAACTTCAACATACCCGATAATGCATCGGAAAGTAAAATGGAAATTTACGGCTCGGACGGCTACATAATCTGCCGCGGCACTCTCGGTCAGGAGGAAACGGGAACACTCTCGTATCTTTACTCCCCACAGGGTGACTATTCTGCTATGCAAAACAGAGTCAGCTCGAAACCGAAAAAATATAAGAGCAGAGGCTCTAATATTTACAGGCTCCAAGTCGAGGACTTTAATAAGGTTTTGAATAGCGGAAAACCCAGTTATAAGTACGCCGACAGAGCGGTACAGGTGCAAAAAATCGTAGATAGAATATATAACGAAAAGTGAGGAAAACATTATGAATTTTATGTCGACAGTTAAAGGCAGCTTGCTCGAAAGCTTTTACCCGAAGGGTTGGGACTTTGATAAAATAGATGCTTGTTGTTCAAACTCGCCCGAATCCGTTTCCGAAAGACAGGATTTCTGGAATAAAGACTTCTCACCTGTTGCTTGTGAAGATGTTGTTGAATTCAATGTAAAAATGGGACACGAAATTGCTTCAGAAATCAAAAAGGCAAACGAGAACAATCAAAAAATCGCATTTATTTTGCCCGTAGGTCCTATGGGTATGTATAAGTGGGCAGTATACTTCCTTAAAGAATGGAATGTTTCCTGCGAGAATGTTTGGTGCTTCAATATGGATGAGTGGGCAGACGGAGAAGGCAATACTATTACAGGCGAGGCTTCTTTTAAAAACGCTATGGAAGTTGCGTTCTATAATCCACTTGGAAATCTTACGGTTCCCGTATCTCATAGAAACTTTGCGACCAAAGAGAATTTGCCGACTTATGCAGAAAAGATAAGAAAACTCAAAGCAGAAGGTGCAAAACTCGTGCTTGTATACGGCATTGGCAGAATGTGCCACATAGCATTCTGGGAGCCGCAGTTTGGCGAAGAATATTCAAGCGACGAGGAGTGGATGAAAGAGACACACCGTATCGGAGCGCTTCTTCACCCGCTCACAATAGAGCAAAACGCTCTTACATCGTTTAAGTCGAGAACTACTCTCGTTCCTTGCAGAGCAAATACAATCGGACCTGCGCTCCTTTTCAGCGCGGACTATGCAATCGGCGGAGCAGACGGCGCTCTCGGCAGAGGTATGCAATGGCAGGGCATGAGTTTCTGGATGACACTTCGTTACGGTCCAACCCGTCATATTGCATCGTCATACATTCCGACTCTCCCCGGTAAACTTTTCTATCTGAATGAGCTTGCCGGCCCGCTTTGTCCTGAGGTGAACTGATATGAAGGGAATTTGTGTAGCGGGAAGCCTGCTTGTTGATAAAATTAACGTTGTTTCTTCATATCCCAAGCTCGGTGAACTCATTAAAATTTCAAAAGTTGAAAAATCTCTTGGCGGACTGGTAGGTAACGTCGGAATTGACCTCAAAAAACTTTCAAGAGACCTTCCTGTTTACGCCGTCTCAAAGATTGGAAATGACGACAACGGAAAATTTATAGAAGAAGAACTCAAAAACCAGGGCCTTGATACAAGCGGACTTAAAAAGTCCGACGAAATCACTACATTTACTGAGGTAGTGAGTGTTCTTGAAGGCGGCAGAACTTTTTTAACCTATCCGGGATCAAACAGTTCTTTTTCCTTTGAGGATGTTGACTTTGAGAGATTGAAATGCAGAATTTTACATCTTGGTTATTTTCTTCTTCTTGAAAAGGTGGATAACGGCGAAGGTTTAAAAATACTGAAAAAAGCCAAGGAAATGGGGATAAAAACCTCAATAGACCTTGTAAGTGAGGATTCTAACAGATATTCCAAGGTGCTTCCGTGCTTAAAATATGTAGATTACGTCATAATCAACGAGGTTGAAGCCGGTGGACTTACCGGTATTGAGCCAAAATTCGAGAATATGGAGAAAATTGCGAGAGCGATAATGGAATTCGGCGTTAAGGAGAAGGTTATCATTCACGCTCCGGAATATGCCGTGAGCCTTTCAGAAAACGGATTTTCATATCTTCCGTCTCTGCAAATCGAAAACAGTTTTATAAAAGGTACGACAGGAGCGGGAGACGCATTCTGCGCGGGCGCGCTTTTGTCTATTTATAACGAAAAAAGCGATATGGAAATTCTTGATATTGCTTCAAAATGCGCGGCTATGTCGTTGACAAGCCATGATGCTACCGGCGGTATGTGTAGCGTTGAAGAAGTGTTAGAGTTTTTCAAAGACTATAAGAGGAGAGATTTATGTTAGTTAATTTAAATGAAGTATTGTATAAAGCAAAGAAAGAGAAGTATGCCGTAGGTCTTTTTAACGCAGTTAATATGGAACTTGCTCGCGGTATTATCGCGGCAGCCGAGTCAACTCGCTCACCTGTAATAATGGGTACTGCTGAAGTTCTTTTTCCATACGGACCTCTTGAAGAAGTTTCATACTACTTAATTCCTATGGCAAAGAAGGCAAACGTTCCAATCGTTGTTCACCTTGACCACGGTTTAAAAAAGGAGACTTGCCTTAAAGCATTGGAGTTGGGTTTTACGTCAATTATGTACGACTGTTCAACCGACGATTATGATACAAATGTTGCGAAGGTAAAGGAAATGGCAGAGATTGCCCATTCATATGGAGCAACAATCGAAGGTGAACTCGGTCACGTAGGCGATAACGAAGGTTCGGCAGAGGGAAGTTCACATCTTGCAGACCCAAGCAAATTTTTCACAGATCCTAAGCTTGCAAAGGATTATGTAGATAAAACAAAGGTTGATGCTCTCGCGATCGCAGTAGGTAATGCACACGGCGCATACAAGCTCCCTCCCAAGCTTGATTTTGAAAGAATTAAGACTATTGCGAGCACTATTAATGTTCCGCTGGTTCTTCACGGCGGTTCAGGTCTTACGGATAACGACTTCCGCAGAGCAATCAAAGAGGGTATAAGCAAGGTAAATATCTTTACGGATATAAATATCGCCGCAGTAAAAGGCGAATTCAGACGTTTTACTGCTATGGACAAGGGTATTATCGATCTTATCCCCGCTGCTGTAGAGGCGGTTAAGCAGGAGACAATGTCAAAAATGAAGTTGTTTTCAAGCGATGGAAAGGCGGACGGAATAAATCCGGCACCCGCTATCGACATTGACAAAATCGTTGACCTTGTGGTGAAAGAAGTCCTCAAAAGAAAAGGATAAATTATAAAAGCATAGGGATTTCAACTTCGTGTTGAGGTCCCTATGCTTTTATTGTTAACCCGCTCGAAATATTCAGTTTTCGAACTCGATTTTTCCTTCGTTAGACATAGACTTTATCTTTGCGAGAGATTCGAGACGAATTCCGCGGGAGCGCAGCTTCGCTCCGCCGTTTTGATAAGACTTTTCGATAGCAACGCCTGCTCCGACGACGGTAGCTCCCGCTTTATCACATATATCAAGCAAAGCCAACATTGCGCTGCCATAGGCAAGAAAGTCATCGATTAAAAGTATTCTGTCATCTTCGCTCAAATATTTTTTAGATGCGAATACGTCGTACCTTTGCCCGTGAGTATAGGAAGTTACTGACGTGGAGTAAAAATCGTTTCCAATATTCGCGCTTCTTCTTTTCTTAGCAAAAACAACGGGAACTTTAAAAACCTGAGCGACTAGACAGGCAATTCCTATGCCCGATGATTCAATGGTGAGAATTTTCGTTACGCGTTCATCTTTAAAAAGTTTGTGCCATTCATTTGCGCACTTAGCGATTAATTCTACGTCAATTTGGTGGTTTAAGAAACTGTCCACCTTCAAAATGTCACCGTTAAGTACTACACCGTCTTTGACGATTCGTTCTTCAAGTTCTTTCATTATTCCTCCTTTTTTGACCAATCAATAGTCGATAGTCCGTTTTTTGATAAAAATTCATTGGCTTTTTTGAAATGTCCGCAACCGAAAAAGCCGTTATAGGCTGATAGAGGGCTGGGGTGAGCGCACTCTAAAACCAAATGCTTTTTAGTATCAATCAAGGATTTTTTAACTCTTGCGTTACCGCCCCATAGCATAAAAACCACAGGCTCATTTTTTTGACTTATCAGGCTTATGATTTTGTCTGTGAGAATTTCCCAGCCCTTACCTTTATGACTTTGTGGATTTCCTTCACGGACCGTCAGGGTAGTGTTGAGAAGTAAAACGCCTTGACGCGCCCAACCGGTAAGCTCACCGCAATCCGATGGGGGAATACCGTATTCGCTTTCGAGCTCCTTAAATATATTTTTTAATGACGGCGGCGGAGCAACGCCCTTCTTCACAGAAAAGCAAAGGCCGTGTGCCTGACCGAAGCCGTGATATGGGTCTTGTCCTAAAATTACCACTCTTGTGTCCTTGATTGAGGTGTATTTCAAAGCGTTGTATATGTCGTTCATATCAGGGTAAATATTTTTTGTTCTGTATTCTGACTTTAAATATTCTCTTAAATTGAGATAATATTCCTTGCAAAATTCTTCCTTTAATGCCTCGTCCCAATCGTTGCCGATATTAACCACGAAACTCCCCCTTTTTTTCATTACGTTACTATAACAATTATACACCCACGTATTGAAAAAATCAAGGGATAATAGAATATTGTGGTTTATGAATTTTTTAAGAGATCACATTTTTAAAAAGTTCTATGCGCAAAAAAAGGGTGTCTGCGCGACGCCCTTTTCATTGTGATTATTTAATTCAAAAATCCGATAAATAATGATTATGAATTAAAATATGCTTTCTATGATTTTTTCGCAACACTCAGGAGAATAGACCCAGGAGTCAATATGCTTTGTGTTTTCGGTATTTATGAAATATTCAAGAGGTTGATTTACGATATCCGAGTCCTGTGCGTCGATTATTATCAGCTTTATTTTCATTTTTTCGGGAATTATGCTCTTTATGTATACTGCAGCCTTCTGTCCTACGTATACGTCGTCACGAAATTCTGCAAGACCGGCCAGATTAGGTTTTAGCTCAACGAATACTCCGTAATTTTCTACGCTTCTGATAATTCCGCTTACGGTTTCACCCTCGTTGAAGAATGATGCGTTTTCTTCCCAGCTGCCAAGCAGCTCTCGCTCTGAAACATAAATTCTTCCGAAATCATCAATGCTTTTCACTACGGTATAAATATTATCACCCACCGAAAGCCTAACAGAAGGATGAGAAATACGTGAAACCGAGATAGAGTCTATTGATAAGAGAGAAATAATACCGCAACCTATATCAACAAACGCGCCGAAGTTTTCGATATGCGTAATTTTGGAGGGAATAATGTCGCCGGCTCTTAAATTCTTTATATAATTTTCATAACATTCCATTTGAGCAAGACGTCTTGAAAGTATAGCGACAGTCTCTCCTTTGGCGTTTTCTTTAAAGCCTGTAACCTTAAAGCAAGCAGGCTTTCCTACTCTTGTTAGTATTGCTATGTCCTTAACGGATTCTCTTAGATTGTATTCGACCTCTTCTCTTGGAATTATACCTTTAATGTCCTTTGTTAAGAATACTTGAAGATTGAAATTGCTGTCACAGAGCAAAACCGGCGCTTCGAGTATTATCTGCTTTTCAAAAGCTTTTTCGAGTCCCTTAATATTTGAGGTGAATTCGTGATTTTTAAATGTTTGCAGATTGGTTCCTTCGGGTAAATATGTGTTCATTAATTTTATTCCTTCCTGTTCTTTTCATTCAACAATATGAAAGAGGGAAGTATAATATGCAAAAACGGGAGAGAATTTTCATTCTCCCCCTAATCCAAAACTGACTTCTATAGCGTTGTTGACGGCCCCCATAGTGTTTTCGTCCAGGTGTCCCATTTTCTCTTTAAGCCTTTTTTTATCTATAGTGCGCACCTGCTCCAATAAAATTACACTGTCTTTCGAAAGTCCCGCCGGCGCTGCAGGTATGTCAATGTGAGTGGGCAATTTAGCTTTGTCCATTTTTGATGTGATTGCCGATACGATTACGGTGGGACTGTATTTATTCCCAACGTCGTTTTGCACAATAAGTACAGGTCTTAATCCCCCCTGTTCGCTACCTACGACAGGGCTTAAATCTGCATAAAAAATATCACCGCGTTTTATGTTCATTTTCTCTTCCGGGAAATATCGTTTTTCCGCTCCTTTATTATCTTCATAGTTATTTTTGCCAAAGTTCCTATAATTTTAAACAGGTAATTTTTACCTTACTAATATTTTATGTGCTTTATCAAAAAGGGTACTCTTTATTTTAAAAACAATAAAACAAAAACGGAGAACGGCAAAAGATACCATTCTCCGCATTTTGAAATTTGTTATGCGTGTGTTTCAGCAATTCGGTCGTTGGGGTGGAAGAGCATAGAGATACACCAAATTCCCGCAAGAGCAACTATAACGTAAATAATTCTTGCAAGGAGAGTCGTCGCACCGCCTGCAATCCACGCTACGAGGTCAAATGAGAAGAGTCCCACAAGTCCCCAGTTAAGCGTACCGATTATTGCAATAACTAAAGCGATTTTATTAATAATCATAATTATGACTTTCCTTTCTTGGACTGTGTCCATCTCTATTTTTGCCAAACTGCCCGAAATTAATTACTGTAAAATAATGGAAAATAGTTTTTTAATCAAAAGTCGGAATACAGTTTCCAAAAGAGAGCTTCAATCTTTCAAGAGCTTTCTTCTCGATTCTTGAAACATAGGAACGCGATATTCTTAAATGCTTCGCTACGTCCTTTTGCGTCATTGGCGGATAACCTTTAAGACCGTAACGGAGAACGATAATCTCTTTTTCACGTCCTTCAAGAAGATTATCAACCGATGACATAAGTTTCTCGATATGAGTTTTTAGTTCTATTTCCTCTGCTATGTTTTCGTCAGAGCCGATAATGTCGAGGTAGGTGAGCGGATTTCCGTCCTTGTCGATATCAATAGTATCGTTGATTGACACTTCCATAGATGTTTTTTTGAATGAACGGAAATACATTAAAATTTCGTTTTGGATACATTTTGCCCCATATGTTGCGAATCGTATTCCTTTGTCGATTTTAAAAGAATCTACAGCCTTAATAAGTCCAATACTGCCTATTGAGAGCAGTTCATCCTGTTCGGGATAAGCCGAGTAGTATTTCTTAATTATATGCGAGACAAGTCTTAAATTGTGTTCGATTATAGTGCATCGCGCGTTTTTATCTCCTTCCTTCATTTTTTGAAAATATTCGCTCTCTTCTTTTGCAGAGAGCGGAGGCGGGAAATTTTCCTTATCGGATATACCCAAAATCAAAGAGATAAATCGCAATATAATATTTTTAATTTTTAACATAAAACCCCCTTTTGATAAATGTATGCCAAGGGGGGATGTCTTTATGAGTTCAGCGCCGGCACTTTCTCTTGGATTGACAGCTTGTATCCTTGTCCGAGTTCGCCTGTTTTTATTATGTTTTTACCTGTGATTTGACGGAACTTTTTATTCATAATAGAGATGTGCGCTCTGATGTTTGATGCCTCAGGCATTCTTGACTTCTTGAATGCTAATTTAAGAAGCTCCTTTGCGGATACGTAACGTCTGTTTGTGGAAATCAACACTCTTAAAATCATATTTTCTGTTTTGGTGAAATTCAGTTTTTGATTTTTGTAATTCGAATAGGAATTTTTGCTTGAAACGCAAAGTCCGTTAAAAGAATAATCGTATATTGATGAAAGTCCATTTTCTTTGAAATAATTTTCAATCTCTTTAAAAACCGAAAACAAAAATCCGCTTTTGAAACATCCGTCAAAAAGATTTTCATAAAGACATCTGCCGCGGTCGTAAATTGAAAAAATAGGAATACTTAACGAGTATCTGCGAAGATTAGATATGTAAGCGCCAATATTATCTTGACTTTCGGGATTAAGTACCAATATAGCTTTGAAATCGGCTATATTTTCGATTTTAAAGCTTTCGTAAGACGTGGCAACGGTGGGTATTCCCAAGTAATAAACGGTATCAGCAAATTTTTCGGCGCTTTCCGGTAATTTATCTATAATAAGTATCATAACAACCTGTCCTTTCAGCCAAAATGATAGTATTTTATAAGAAAATATACTGTGAGTTTTGTTTTGAGCCTTGACATATATCTCTTTGGAATATATAATATATTTATAACATAGATTTATTGGGGGCATAATGAAAATAGTATTAATTACAGGCGGCTCTCGCGGAATTGGCGCAGAGTGCGTTAGACTTTTCTCCGAAGCAGGTTGTAGAGTTGCGTTCACCTATAATAACAGCAAAAGCCAAGCGGATGAATTGTCGCTCAAAACGGGTGCTCTTGCAATAAAAGCGGATTCTCGCATTGAATCGGAAGTTAAAAATGCTATTGCTGTTGTAAATAAAAATTACGGGGACGTTGATATACTTGTGAATAATGCTGCGATTTCATCATTCCGTCTCTTTACTGATTTGACCCTCGAGGAGTGGAATGACACTATTTCCGTAAGCCTCGGCGGAGCATTTCTTTACAGTCGTGAGTGCCTGCCTGCTATGATTAGAAAAAAGCAGGGGAGAATAATAAATCTATCCTCGATGTGGGGGATAGTAGGTTCTTCCTGCGAGGTTCATTATTCCGCTGCGAAAGCGGGACTTATCGGTATGACAAAAGCCTTGGCTAAGGAGGTAGGTCCTTCGGGAATCACTGTAAACGCGGTTGCTCCGGGTGTCATAAATACCGATATGAATCAGTCCATAAGCGACGAAGACAAAAAGGTCTTGATAGAGGAAACTCCTATGTGCAGAATAGGAGAACCGATTGAGGTTGCGAAAGCGGTTTTTTATCTCGCAAGCGATGATGCTTCGTTCATAACGGGCGAAGTTTTGAACATAAACGGCGGTTTCGTAATATAAATGTTACAAATAAAAATAAAAAAGTATTGATTTTTAGGTTAAAGTTTGGTATAATAACGTAGAATTGATTTCGCGTGTCTGATGGAGTCATACTAGTCGGAGAGATAGCGGCGCTCTGTACCTGCAATCCGCTAC
>JAZUPQ010000109.1:0-8184 GCA_045605265.1 Eubacteriales bacterium
GGCTTGAAATTATGAAAAAAACTCTCTCACTCGTTCTCGGTTCTATGCTTTTGGTTGCAATGGTATTCACACTCACGTCCTGCCTTGCTTCAGTTTTAGGCCCTAGTTGGGACCCCGATAAAGCGGCAGCAGCGCTTGAAGAAAACGGATATATTGTAACTAATGTTGGCGATAGCAAGGATTACGTTGACTCAAAGGCAGTTGTAACAGGCACAAAAATCAGACTTTCATCTGACCCCTTTGAAATGATAGTAATCATTTATTATGACGATGTCGAAAAGGCAAAAGAGCATTATGACGATGTTAAAGAAATCTTTGAAAAAGAGTCTGATGAAGAAAGCGATTGGGTATTCAAACGCGTAGGAAGTATGATATACTTCGGTACGGAGGATGCCGTTGAGGCCGCAAGATAAGTTATAATTAAAACAGGGCAAACCGCAGAAATTTGCGGTTTGCCCTTAATTATTATAGAATCATTATAAAACTCTTGATAAAAATTCGCGAGTTCTGTCCTTCTTTGGATTTTGGAAAATTTCCTTTGGTGTTCCTTCTTCGAGAATGACACCGCCGTCCATAAATATAACTCTTGACGAAACGTCCTTTGCAAATCCCATTTCGTGAGTTACAACAAGCATCGTGTATCCCGCGCTTGCGAGGGATTTCATAACGTCGAGAACCTCTCCGACCATTTCCGGGTCAAGCGCGCTGGTCGGCTCATCGAAAAGTATAATTTCGGGAGTCATTGACAGCGTTCTTGCAATAGCAACTCTCTGCTTTTGACCGCCCGAGAGTTGAGATGGACGGGCGTTTATATACGCGCTCATACCAACCTTTGACAGATATTCGAGAGCGATTTTTTCGGCTTCCTCGCGGCTTCTTTTGAGAACTATCATCTGCGGTTTAACGCAGTTGTCAAGCGCGCTCATATTTCCGAACAGGTTGAACTGTTGGAAAACCATACCCACGCTGGTTCTGTACTCCGTAAGCTTTATTTCGTTTGACTCTATATTCTGACCGTGATAAAAAATCTTACCGCCTGTGGGATTTTCAAGCAAATTAATGCAGCGGAGCATAGTGCTTTTTCCCGAGCCCGAAGAGCCGATTATCGAAATAACCTCGCCCTTCGTTACGGAAAGATTTATGTCTTTAAGGACCTGGTGGTCGCCAAAAGACTTTTCAAGGTGAGAAAGTTCAAGAATTTTTTCCATTGTTTGCACCTCCCACCGTGATTTGCGAGGCAGAATCCGACTGCGAACCGCAAATTGTATACGAGTCGCTGCCCGAGAGCTTCTTTTCCGCAAGTCTTAAAAGTCTTGTGACAGTAAATGTAAGAATTAAGTAAATAATAGCGCAGATTATGTAAGAGGGGACGAACTGCGCGTATGTACCGCCCGCTTGTTTTGCGATAAACATAAGCTCCGTTATCGAGATTACGCTTAATACCGAGCTGTCTTTGATATTAACGACGAACTCGTTTCCGATAGAAGGCATAATGTTTCTTACCGCCTGGGGCAGAACAACGTTTACCATAGTCTGCCAGTGAGTCATACCGACAGAGTGCGCGCCTTCAAACTGTCCTTTATCAATGGATATAATTCCGCCTCTGACTATTTCCGCCATATAAGCGCCCGTGTTGAACGAGATGATTATAATTGCAGATAATAGCGGCGACATATTCATTTTTACGAAAAGAGAGTAGTGTATAATAAGAGCTTGAACCATCATCGGAGTTCCGCGAATGATTTCAACATAAGCTGATAAAACTACGTTTATTACTTTAAATACGCCCTTTGTAAATTTACTTGCGGATTTTTTAATGGGAATAGTTCTGACAATCGCGATTAACAAACCGATAATAAATCCCACAATTGTGCCGACCATAGCCATAAGCATAGTGTTTCCGACACCTTTTAAGAAACTCAGCCAATACTCTGAAAAAATCTTGGCTATCCATTGAAAAATGTTCATTTGAAAAACCTATCTGAAAATTTATTCTTCGCTTGGTTGACGCTCAATAGCAGCGTCCATCATAGCTTCCTTGTCAGCAGTTGTAAGCTCTGCAAGTATCTTGTTGATCTCTGAAACGAGAGTTGAATTCTTACGAGCACCAACGGAAATCGAGGACTCTGCCGGATCACATTCAAAGCCGTTTTGAGCAGAGAATTCAACGAATGCAAAGTCGTCGTGCGATGCTACTGCGCTGATTGCGCCCGGTTTTTCGCAAACATAACCGTCAATCGCTCCGCTGTCAAGAGATTGAATGAGGGCAGAGAAGTCAGGAAGAGCGGTCTGCTTTTTAACGTTTTCGATCTGATCGATAACGCTGTAATGGAATGTGTTTAATTGAGCGGTGATTTTCGCGTTTGCAAAATCCTGAATGTTGTCAGCATCTGCATAAGCGCCGTCCTTTTTAACTACCATAACGAGATTTGAGTCGAAGTATGTGTCGGTAAAGTCAATAGAGAGCTTTCTGTCCTCTGTGGGAGACATACCGGCTATAATCAAGTCAATATCGCCTGATTCAAGAGCGGGGATAAGTCCGTCCCATTCAATAGCCTTAATTTCGAGTTCAACGCCAAGTCCCTCGGCGATAAGCTTTGCAATCTGAACGTCGTAGCCGTCAGCATATCCGCTTGAAATCTGTACTGTGTTTTCGTTAGGAGTGGATACGGTCCAGTTGTAAGGAGCGTAAGCGCATTCCATACCAACTACGATTTTGCCGTTTGCCTTAACGTTCTCAAGGTCTTTCTTTGCGTCAACTCCACCGCAAGAGGTGAGAGCAAACAGGCACATAACGAGTGCCAAGGTGAGTGCGAGTAATCTTTTCATTTCTTTTTCTCCTTTTCCGTTTTGGAAATAAATTTTGGAAAATAAAACGGTCGAAGCAAGTGCCCCGACCGTTTATACTTTTCAAAAGAGAATATATAAATTCAATCGAATGTAGCACTCCACAAGTTACTTGTGACAAACAAGGGGATTTTTTCCCGATGTCCAACAGTTAATTGCTCAATCAATTAACCATTTCGGCAACGCCCCCTTTCGTATTACCCCATAGACAATGAGTGTCGGTGTAATATTACTTATGAGAATTGCGCCTCTAACTATTCTTTGATTCGACTATTAAATTTTCGTTATGGGCATTATAGCACATCAATTTTGAAATGTCAATAGGTTTTTGAAAAAAATTATTCTTCCATTAAGCTTTTTACCGAACTTGCGATAAGCTTTGCCGTTCCCTCAATACCGAAAGTGGAGGAATTGACGGCCATATCGTAGTTGTCATACTTGCCCCACCTGTTTCCCGTATAGAAATTATAATAGGAAGATCTTCTCTTATCGGTCTTGTTTATAACGTCGATAATTTGAGAGGATTTCAGCTCGGGGTGCCGCATAGCAACCCGCTCTTGCCTATGGTCGAGATCTCCGTAGATAAAAATACGAAAAATATCCTTCTCGTCCCGCAGAACGTAATCTGCGCACCTTCCGATAATAACGCAGCTGCCCTCTCCGGCGTAACCCTTAATTACTTCGGATTGCAGGATAAACAGCTTGTCATTAAGTGGCATTTTGTATCCAAAATGCATCGTAGCGCCAAGCACGTTTGAACCCATAGCAAGAGTGTAGAGCAGGCTGTTTGCCACCGACTCGTCCGCCTTTGCAAGTATGTCTTCGTTCAAATTGCCTTTTGCCGCCGCTTCCTTGATAAGCTCCTTGTCATAAATGGGAATATTAAGCATTTCGGCAACTCTTTCGCCGATTTCTCTTCCGCCGCTGCCGTATTGCCGCGCTATTGTGATAACTATTTTTTTGGACATAATGTCACCCCTTTCTTTGATAATATTATAGCAGAAAAAACATATTTTGTAAATAGTTAGAAAGTAATTTTGTCAAAATGTTGAAATTTTGCCGAGTTTATGGTACAATATATACAGTTTTTTTAAGGAGTAATAATATGAAACTTGCCCGTTCAAATATGATAAATAAGGTAGACAAGTATTTGCAAGAGGAGAAAGGTATATCAATTCTTGAACTCATAGACAGAAGCGGAAGCGCAGTCGCAAAATCGGTTCTCTCAAAAGTGCCAAAGGGCAAGGGGGTTTTGGTTTTGGCAGGTAAGGGCAATAACGGCGCCGACGGCTACAGCGCAGCCATAAAGCTGCTTGAATTTTACAATGTAACAGTCTTTGACGTGTTTGGAAAAGGGCAGAAGAGCGAGTGGGGAAAGACGCTCTACAACGAGTATAAAAACAGAGGCGGACGCTTGATTGAGTACACCCCGTGTGAAGAAACAAAGCAATTTATCAAGTCAGCCGACTGCATTGTAGATGCGATTTTCGGCACGGGATTTGCTGGTGAAGCTCCCGATTTTATAAAATTCTTATCTGTTGCGATAAGAGAGGCAGTAGGAGCTTATAAAATAGCGGTTGACGTTCCTCTTGGCGTCAATGCCGATAACGGAAGCATCAGCGATATAGCAATCTCGGTGGACGCAACGGTAGTTTTGTCATTTGTAAAGCCGGGTATAATATCCTATCCTGCCAGATTTTACGTAGGTGAGATGATATTTGATGATATCGGAGTTGACGAGGTGGAAATAGCCGAGAAATTCAAATTCAGATACCGTATGATTGACAGGGCTTGGGCGAAGCGCAATCTTCCCAAACGTCCCGATAACTCTCACAAGGGAAGCTTTGGCAAGCTTCTTTTGATAACGGGCAGTGAAAAATATCGCGGAGCGGCTCACCTTTCGTTAGAGGCAGCGTTGCGCAGCGGTGTCGGTCTTGTCACTTACTCGGGTTGCAGCAGCCTTTGCCAAGAGCTTTCCATGAAGTTTCCGGAGGCGATTTATAAGCCCCTTGACGGTATTGAAAAAACAAATAGCTCCACCCTGGACGAAATCCTTGAATTGAGCGATAAGCATAGCGCGGTGCTGGTTGGCTCGGGCTCGGATAATACTGCGGGAATACTCAAACTTACGTTAGCGCTTCTTGGAAGAGAGGGAGGATGTCTTGTGCTTGATGCCGATGCCATAAACGCCCTGGCTGAAAGCGGAGAAATAGGGAAAAATGCTTTGAAAAACGCAAAGCGTACGGTCGTTCTTACTCCTCACCCATTAGAATTTTCACGCCTTGTATCAATAGACGTAGCAGCGTTACAGCTTGACAGACTCTCGGTAGCGGAAAAATTCGCCAAAGAATACAAATGTATTCTTGTGTTGAAGGGCGCGGGAACGATAGTTACGAACGGAAGCGACGTATATATAAACGACGTCGCAACGTCCTCTCTTGCCAAAGCGGGTAGCGGAGACGTGCTTGCGGGGCTTACCGCTTCCTTGGTTGCTCAAAAATCTCTCCCGACCATAAAAGCGGCGTCATTGGCAGTATATCTTCACTCGGTCGCAGGCTTATCGCTGGCGGACGAATATTCGAGCTACGGTGTTACCCCCTCCGACCTTCCGAAAGAAATCGCAAGGCAGATTGCAAAAATATAAAAAACGGCTGCAAATGCTCTGAAATCCACGTAGGACAAGCATTTTGCAGCCTTGCTTTTATTTAGAGTTGTAAAGGCGGTATAAATATTCAGCGCATTCGCCGCGCTTAACCGTGTCCTTTGGATTTATACTGCCGTTTTGAGCTTGGAAAATTCCCGCGTCTACCATTACGTAAACTGCGTCCTTTGCCCAAGAGGGAATACTGCCCGAATCATTGAATACAGGCACCTCACCCTTGATTTCCTTATTAAGCAATTTTGACATAACGACTGCAGCCTCGTATTTGGTTATTGGCGAATTGGGATTGAAAACCAACTTGCCGTCGGAAAACTCGCCGTGGATAATACCGATCCTTTGAGCAGTTGCTATATAGGAACGCAGAGGCGCGGGGATTTGCGCGTCATCGTCAAAGAATGAGGCGGTGAGCTTTGAGTTGCTTTTCACTCCTGCCGTTTTCATAGCCATAGCCACGAATTCTGCCTTTGATACGCTTTTGTCCGGGTTAAAATACATATTATCGCCCATAATCTCTCCCGACATAATTCCCATAGCGCTCATAGCTACCGAAGCGCTGTACTCGCGTCTGTCCGTCATATCCGCGTAGACGACCTCGCTCATTCTTTCGTCAATGTTTATATTCACCGTGCAGGTTGTTGAAAAGTTGCCCCATTCGTCGCGGCAAACGTAGGTGAAACTGTCCGTTCCGACAAAGGAGTAGGGGGGCGTGTAAAGATATTCGCCGCTTTCCTTGTTCAAAACGGTGATAGAGCCGTATTTTGGATATTCCAAAATCATATATTCAAGCCTGTCGTTTTCACTGTCTGTCGCGCTCATTTTGGAGTAAACCCCGATTTCTCTTTGAGTGTTCAATTTGAGCAGAGTTTCCTCTTCCGTATTAATCTTAGGCTCGTAATTTATTTTGTCGGTGTATCTGATTAAGAATTCAATCTCCGCGCCGTCCATATATCCGTCAACGGTGAAATAAAATCTCGCCTCGGACACCTCTTTACTTGCGGGGATAAAAACCAACGCCGGTATATTTTTTCTGTTTACGCTGACGCCGTCACTGATTCTTCTGCCTCCCATCATAATCGCCCCTTCGGTTGATTTGGGAACTCTGGTTATAGTTATTTTTTTGAAATCGTTAATGCATAGCGCTTGTTTTATATCCAAGTCGCTGATAGTTAGCTTTTTTCCGTAAATAGCAGTTTTAATCACCTTCGCCTCGGAGGTAGCGACAGCGACGCCGCTGCCGAAATTTGCGCTGACAAACACAGTAGAAATACTTGTAAACAGAAGTATAAAAGTTAAAATCAAAATTAAAGTTCGTTTCATACCTTTTTCCTTTCCTTTTTGAAGTAATTTTCCCAAAAAAGAGAAATTTTATACCCGACAAAAAATATTTGCATAAAATCGTTGACAATATTTTTTTCGCGTGTTATAATTAAAATAATTATGTGTTTTAATATTTTTATTAAAGGAAAATTAATGCGTACGAAAAAATCTTTGATTATATTATCTGCGACGCTTGCGTTAATCCTTACGTGCGCCGTTATATTGATTTTCGTACTTTTGGAAAATCCCGATGCTTCCGAGCAGGAGATTTTCGTGTACGAGGATTTTGAGTATACTGTGTTGAGTGACGGAACTGTTGAAATAATCAATTATAACGGCATGTCCCGTCGGGTTGTAGTGCCGGACGCAATCAGAAGCCGTTTTGTTTCTTCAATAGGCGACAGCGCATTTATGGGGATGGAGATAGATACGGTGGTGCTTGGCTCTTTCGTTGAAAAAATCAAGCCATACGCCTTTGCAAATTGCAATATCTTGAAAGAAATTTCTATGGACGAGGGAATAGTGGAAATTATGGACTACGCCTTCGCTTCCTGCGATACGATTGAAAATATCGAGCTTCCCGGAACTGTTGAAAAAATCGGAGAGGGCGCTTTTGCCAAATGTCCGAAGCTTACAAAGTTCACAAGCTCCGCGTCGCTTTTAGAAATTGGGGTTTCCGCTTTTGAGGAGTGTGTCAGGCTCACCGAGTTTGATATTGGAGAAAAATGTAAAAGGATAGGTGATAACGCCTTTGAGTATTGTACTGCTCTTAAAGACATAAAGCTCGGCGAAAGTCTTGAAACAATCGGGCATAAGGCCTTCTATAACTGCAAGAGCCTTGGCAAACTCAATTTCAACAGTCAGCCCAAAGAAATAGGCGAATTCGCATTCGTTTACGCCGACGGTATGACCGAAATCACGATTCCCGACGGAAACGGCAGATATACCGCCGTCGGCGGAGCCTTGGTGGATAAAGAGAAAAAAAGCGTTATCTTTATGCCCAGACTTTCCGAGATAAAAGAGTATACCCTTAACAGCGAAATCGAGTCTGTGGGCGACTACGCCTTTTCGGGCTGCAAAAATCTCGAAAAAATTATCTTTAACTCAAAGCTTAAAGAAATCGGCGACTATGCCTTCTATAACGCCTTGAAGCTTTCGGATTTGGAAATTCCGGACGGTGTCTTGAAAATAGGCGCGCTTGCCTTTGAGGGAAGCGAATATTTCAGAACGCTGACAGATGAATTTACCGTTGTGGGAGACGGAATTCTACTGAAATACACACCGAAAATGGACGCGAATTACGAATATCTTGAAAGTGAGTACGCGAGCCCGGTGTATTCAAACGGAAAAGTAATCGG
>JAZUPQ010000110.1:0-8915 GCA_045605265.1 Eubacteriales bacterium
CATGGCTACGATCCGACTTGAGCAGAATTTTGTTCGCGAAGTAGTTTCAGAGCCTGAAAAAATTTCAGACGAGCCTATCGAAAACGCAGCTCCGGTGATCTCCGAATACGCAGAGCCACAGGAAATTCACGACGTGCAAATTCCCGAAAAGAACGATGATACTCTCCTTATGGCAAGAGAGGTGTTAGAGCCCGATATCGATATTCGGGAGGACGGTGAACAAGACGAGGTAATCATCGAAACGACGGCGGATGATTCTATAAGCGAAAGCTCCGAAATGAGCTTTGAATTCTCAACCTACACTCCCGAAAACGAGCCTGAGATTCAGGTTCAGGAATCTGAAATTTTCGAAGATGACGATGAGGCCAACGAAGAAGGCTTCGATTCGCAAGACGCTGTTCCCTCTCCCGAAGAAACAGATGATTACGAAGAAAATGACAGTGAAAACTATTACGAAGAAATTCCGATAGAAGAACAGAATCCTCAGGTTAATGAGTACAGAAAAATGTTCTCATTCCTTGAAGATGAGGAGGATGAGCCCAAGGAGGATATTGAAATTAACGGTGACGACGGTATCGTAGCGGTAGTCTCCGATGCTCCCGAGGCGCTCGATGAGGTTGAGATTTTAGATTCCGAGGAGGAGGACGCTCCTCCATTTGAGACGACGGAATTTAAATTTGAGTCGGCAAAGGCAAAGTTTGACCCACCTGCCCAAAAGGTTAAAGAGACCGCGCCCGAGCAACCCAAGCCGGACTATTCAAAATACAAGTTTCCTCCTATTGATTTGCTTCGCGTAGGTCAGGTTGAGGAAGATGAAAACGCAGAAGAAGAAACACGCGAAAACGCAGAAAAATTGGTTGAAACGCTCGCTCAATTCAGCGTTAAGGTATCTCTCAAAGGGTATGACCGCGGACCTCGTATCACAAGATATGAAATCGTACCCGCAAAGGGAGTTAAAGTCAATCAAGTAACCAACCTATTTGATGATATTGCCCTTAATATGGCGGCTGAGGGCATCCGTATGGAAGCGCCAATCCCCGGCAAGAGCGCAATCGGTATCGAAATTCCCAACAAAAAACCTGCACTCGTATTTTTAAGAGACCTTATAGAATCGGATGATTTTATGAGGGAGGAATCCAAAACCTGCGCAGCGATAGGTAAAGACGTTACGGGAAATCCCGTCTTTGGCGATATTTCCAAGATGCCTCACGTGCTTATTGCGGGCGCTACGGGTATGGGTAAGTCGGTTTGTATTAACGCCGTGTTAATCAGTATTCTTTATAAGGCCCGTCCTGATGAAGTAAAATTCATTATGATTGACCCAAAAAGAGTGGAATTCAACAGTTATAACGGTATTCCTCATCTGCTTATCCCTGTTGTCACTGACGTGAAGCAGGCGGCAGGCGCGCTTATGTGGGCAGTTGAGCAAATGGAGAAACGTTACGACCTTATGGGCGCACTGGAAGTTAAAAAGCTTGATGAATATAACGACGTAGTGAGAGAAAACCCCTCCTTAGGCGAGCCTCTGCCGAAAATCGTAATTGTAATTGATGAGCTTAACGATATTATGCTTCAAGCAAGAAAGCCTGTCGAGGGACTTATTATGGCAATCGCTCAAAAGGCGAGAGCGGCAGGTATTCACCTCATTTTAGGTACTCAAAGACCTTCTGTTGACGTAATTACCGGTGTTATTAAGTCGAATATACCCTCGCGTATTTCCTGCAAGGTTATGTCATTCCAAGACTCAAAGACGATTATTGACCAGGCGGGCGCGGAAAAGCTGCTTAATAACGGCGATATGCTCTACTTCCCCAACGGCTCTCCAAAGCCATTGCGTGTTCAGGGCGCTTACGTATCTAACGGCGAGGTTTCAAAAATTATGAAATTCTTGAAGGACCAAACCGCAGGACAGTGCATCTACGACCAAAAGGCTCTTGAAGAAATCAACAACGCCGCTAAAAAATGTGTTAAGGGCGGCGGCGATGATGACGACGGAGATGACGGACAAGAGGAAAACACCGGTATTCTTAACGACCAGCAATTCCTTGACGCAGTTGAGCTTGCAATCAAATCCGGAAAAATCTCTACTTCTCTTATTCAAAGGCGCATAAGCATTGGTTACGGCAAGGCAGCTAAATTCATCGACTATATGGAAGACCTTGGAATTGTCAGTGAACCTAACGGCCAAAAGCCAAGAGATATATTGATTACAAAGGATGACTGGTACGAGATGCTCAACAGACGCTCTCTCGACTGATATTTGGAGAAAACTATGGTATTAGTATTACTAGCAAACGGATTTGAAGAAATAGAAGCCTTGGCCCCTGTTGATATGTTGAGAAGGGCCGGCGTTGAAGTAAAAATCTGCGGTATAGACACGAAAACGGTTGTTGGCGCTCACAAAATTTCAGTAGAATGTGACGTTTTGCCGTGTGAGGTCGAACTCGACAAGATAAACCTGCTTATTCTTCCGGGAGGTATGCCCGGAGCTATCAATCTTGACAAAAGTGAGTTCACAGACAGGGCTATTACGGCAGTAAATAAAAATGGAGGCAGACTTGCCGCTATATGCGCCGCTCCTTTGATACTGGGCAGACGGGGACTTTTAAAAGGAAGAGAAGCCACCTGCTATCCCGGATTTGAGAACGAGCTGGAAGGCGCAATTATCTCCGAAAAATCGGTAGTCACTCACGGCAATATCACTACCGCAAGAGGTATGGGTGTGGCTCTGGAATTTTCCAAGGAGCTCATTTCACTGCTTGTCTCAAAGGAATGCTCGGAAAAAATTTCAAACTCCATAATGGAAAACTAAGAGGTACAAAAAATCCATGATTGCAAAACCAAAAGAAACGAGAATTGCATATAGATGTCCCTCCTGCGGCGTCACAACTCTTGGCCTTGTGGGAAAATTCGCCCTCAACGCCAATATGCTACGCTTGAAATGCACTTGCGGCGAATCAATTCTCGATATTAATATCACAAACGACGGAAAGATAAGGCTCTCGATTCCCTGCATTTTCTGCAAACAAAACCATAATTTCGTTGTTTCACAAAATATTTTTTTCGAGAGAGATATTTTCATTCTCAACTGTCCTTATGCCAATATGGACATCTGCTTTATCGGTGATGACGAAAAAATACAGTCCCAACTTGCAAGAAGCGAGGAGGAGCTCAATAAGCTGCTGGCGAATTTGGAGCTTGAGAGCTTTAATGAAATGCAGCCTGAGGATATAAACGAAGAAGACGTGCTTCCCGATGCTACGTTGTACGATACTTTGAGATTCGTGCTTAAAGATTTAGAGGCGGAAGGCAAGGTTGACTGCCCCTGTCACAACGGAGAATACGATATTCGCTTTTGTGACGAGGGTGTTCAGGCATACTGCTCAAAATGCGGCGCTACCTATACCTTCCCTGTTAAGACCGCAAGTCTTGGCGAAGAATATATTAATCTCGACGAATTGATACTTAAATAAGATTGTAATACTTTAATATTCCTCTATATATTCCACGGGAAAAAAGCTCCGGCGAGTTAACCATTAAAGAGGCATCGCTCGGATTGGATATAAATCCCATTTCCACAAGCAACGCCGGCATTTGCGTCCGTCTTAAAACGTAGAGTCCCGGTCTTTCTTTCAGGCCGCGATTGCGCAGTCCTGTACTAAGAGTCAGCTCTTCAAGTATATCACTGCCGAGCTCTTTCGGAACGGGCAGACTCAAAGAATATATCAAAACCTCCGTCCCCGTCGCGTTGGAATTTTCCGATGCATTGGTATGAAGCGAAATAAAGACGTCCGCGTCCCACTCGTTAGCCTCTCTGACCCGCGCTACCAGACTTGACGAATTGCTGAAACCCAGTATTGTGTCTTCATCAGGACGTGAAAGCCGAGGGGTAAATTCAGGATTTTGCAAAAGCAGATTATAAAGTCTTTTGCCTATATCGTAGGTTATATCCTGCTCAAAATATCCGTTCCCCTCCGCTCCCGTATTGTAGTCTCTCGGATTGTGCCCTTGGTCTATATAAATTTTAATGCTCATAAAAAAATCCTCTTTCCTTTTTATATTATTATACGCGTGTCAAGAAAGGTTTGACAATGAACGAATTAAAAAGACTGCTCAGCTTTACTAGAAGAGCCGTTGACGACTACCAAATGATTGAAGACGGTGACAGAATTGCCGTCGGTGTTTCGGGAGGCAAGGACTCTCTCGTCCTGCTCAAAACTCTGGCGGAAATGCGCCGTTTTTATCCAAAAAAATACTCCATTGTCGCTATCACGGTCGACGCGGGATTTGAGAATATGGATTTCACTCCCGTTTCGGAATACTGTAAACAGTTGAACGTAGAATACAGAATAGTAAAAACCGATATTAAGAAGATTATTTTTGATACACGAAAAGAAAAAAGCCCCTGCTCTCTTTGCGCTAAAATGAGACGGGGAGCGCTTCACGCAGAGGCGCAGCTTGCCTTATGCAACAAGGTTGCCTTGGGACATCACTATGATGATGCCGTAGAAACGTTTATGCTTAATATGTTTTTCGAGGGCAGACTCGGTTGTTTCTCACCTGTCAGCTATCTCTCGAACAGAAAGATTACGCTAATCAGACCTCTATTATACGCTCAGGAGAAGGACATTTTATATTTTACGAGAAAACAGAACCTGCCTATTGTTAAAAGCACCTGTCCTGAGGACCACGCGACCGAGCGAGAGAATATGAAACACTTATTAGCTTCCCTCGAAAAAACCAACAAAGGCGTGAAGCACAGAATTTTCAACGCTATGTGCAAGGGAAATATCGATGGCTTCAAGCTCTTTGGCAGATATCCCGACGCGGGAGAAATTGATGATTAACAGTCATAAAAAAATACCGAGCTAATAAAATCGCTCGGTATTTTTGTTTTTTAATTGATTATTGTTCCTTAAAAACTACTGCCACTACGCTGTAAGAATCTCTTACCGCCTTTACCGCAACGCCTGCCGAACAAATCGCGTTTGCGTTTGTCGTTGCGTTTGCAAGGGCTGTGTTGACGGATTTCACATCGTTGTTGTATGCTTTAATTTTAGCCTCAAGCTTCGTTTTGGCAGCTGCCACGCCTGTGATAGCGTCATCGCTCCGCTCACTCGCGTTCTTCGCCGATACAAGCAAATCGTAGCGCTCTGCCATAGTCAATTTTGAATTATCAAGGGCGGCAACGGAATCAATAAGAATCTTGCTGTATCCTTCGCTGGTCTCAATCTTCGTTTGGAAGTTGGAAAGTGTTACTGTCGCAGTTGAAACCTGAGCCGACAAATCATCCGGCAAGCCTATAATATTCGCCGCAGATTTCAAAGCCAAGGCTGCAACAATCGCAGACTTCATCTCGGAATACGACATATTTTCGTTAATCTTATTTACAGCGGCGATATAATCCTCTGCCGCGCCGTATTCGTCTTCAAGTCTCTGCTGTATCTTTTCAAGTTTATCTTTTGCTGCGAGAACACCCTCGTATTTTTCCTCGACGGTAAATCCGTCGGTTATATCATTGTCAATATATTTCAGCGCCTCCGTAATTTGATCTTTTACGCCGAGATAAGTGGTTGCAAGGCCTGCGTGTTCAACAATAGCGATAAAATCCTTGGAAATGGCAATTCTCGACTGAATATACGCCTCGTGAATCTTGTAAACCGCAATAACGTCCACGAGTTTGTCGCCGTTTTTATTTTGATATGTAGAATTGTCAAGACCTGCGTAAAGCACATCTTCATCAGAAATAAGAGAGTCTGCAGTCTTGAAATTGGTATAATAGTAAACCTCAAATCCTGCCCCGCAAACAATGCTGTCCGCTGTGGCCGGATCATAGATGGCGCTCATAGCAAACACGTTATCGATAAAGTTATTCGACACCGTTTCAATAGCCTTAATTTTAACGCCAAGTCCTGTGAATACAAGCTCTGCGTCGGATACGCCTATATACGTCCGGTCGCGCTTTTCATAAACGGAAAGAGCGGCATACTGACTTACCATATATGCGTAATCCTTGCTCTCTGTGTCAAATTTGGACACCTTTTCAATGAACGCGTCGCTATCCGACTTGATTGCTGCCAAAGTGGATATTTCTTCATCCAACGCGTTCCTTGCAGTAACTGCGGCTTCAAAGTCGCCTGCCGTATATCCTGCGAGAGCCTCGAACTCTGTTTGATCCGCAGGAAGAAGATTGTCAAATTTGGATACGTGTTTTGTGTAATCGAGACGAGTGTAATAATCAAGAGAGGTATCAATAGCAGCAGAATAGGTTACGAGAGCCTCGATATACGTATCATTTATGAAGTCCTCGGCAGATACAGCGTCAAGATTTGCTCCGTACGGGTTGCCTTGAAGATTGTAAAGAATCGAGTAGACATCTGCAATTTTAACTCTTGATTCGAGTGTTCCCTGCTTGTTTGCATCTGCCGTATTGGCAACATAGCCTGCAAGATTGCCAAGATCGGCAATATACTTGACTGTCTCACCGCTCTTATCGTCAAGAGCACGGCGGAATGTTCCCTCATAGACATCAAGATAATCGCACCACATAGTAGCCAGCATACTGTCTTTAACGAGCATACGGGTTTCAAGCGCGCTTGCATATTCACCCAAGTCTGCCACAGCGGTCACGGGAGCGTTATCACCCGCCTTTACGGAAATTGAATATGTACCCTTCTCAAAATCAAAAATGAATTCAAGATCATACCAAACGTTCTCCTCGGGGGTAATTTCAAGCTTATTTTCCGTTGAAAGTCTGCCGCTCGCTTCATCGTATGAACGGTAAAGAATTTCATTACTCTTGTAGTCAATCGCAAAGAAGGTTTCGGAGAAACTCAATCCGGTATCGTTCGTCATTTTTATAAACATATTGAATGTAGGCGCTTTTTCGGCAGTGGCGGAATCGCCGTCGTCAACGGGAGCGGCAAACATTACCTTTGTCGCTATAACCGCCGAACCCCTAGCCTCGCCAAAGCTAACGATAAAGTTAGCGTTACGCTTGGTTTGCGGTATGATTTGCAAAACGTTATTGCCTGAATCCAACGGGTCTTTAACCGTTGCGCTGTTTGTATAATCAAGCGCCAGGAAAACATTATCGTCTGCGTTATTGTACAAATCATCATAGCTGTTCATTGAGTCGTGAATAAACACCTCGTTGAAGTGATATTCCAAAACATCCTCAATGTTGTCAGCGCCGAATTCGTTACCGTGAGTGCCGACTGCCCCTGCAAATACGGCCAAACAGGTTGAGAGAAGCGCCACAGCCAGAATAACCAGGGCAAGTCTACGTACGAGTTTCATATTTTGGCTCCTTGTTTTACAAATAATTTTAATTAAGTATATTATAACATTATTTTATTAAAAAATCAACTCGTCAATATAGCAAATTTTTCACCTAAATTTTGTAGTATTTGTACAAGCAAACGGCTAATTTTTAAAAATCATCCGGCATAAAATTTTACGTGCCTTTTATCCTTAAAGTTTTTCAAAAAAAGCGAAAATATTGTTGATTTTTTTGTTTTCCTATGTTACAATTAATATTGGACTTGTCTAACCAAATTCACAATCTATGAAAGGAATTACGCCGTATGGGAAAAGGTATTTACAAATTTTACAAGCAGCGTTTAATTGAAATCGGCGGAAATAACAAATGCCTTTATCTCAAGAATATCGTGAGAAAATCAAGCTACGACATCGGTCGCTTGCTTGAAGGTCGCGATAAAAAAGTAGCGGAGTTCACAGAGTTCCTTTGGTCCAAGGACAGCAAGCCGATTACAATTATCGGCAACAAGGAAAAAAATGAGATTCTCCAAAATCTTGACATACAGACGAAAATTTACAAGTTTGCAAACCCAGATGCCCCGATTTCTAAGGAGGACGCGGAAAAACTTGCTAAATTACAGGAAAAAGATAGAAAAAACGCCAGTTCAAAGGCTATCGAAAACGAGCTGGTACGCCTGAAAGAATTAAAACGCGAGGTTGAAGAAATTGAGCGTGAGACGGGCAGATACGAATTATATGTAGGATATCCTTTCGTTTTCGGTATGCTCTCTCACGGCTTTCAAAAAACTCCGATAAAAGCGCCTTTGTTATTATTCCCTGTTAAGATTGATATTCCCGACGAAAATACAGTAGAGATTTCTTTCAACGAAAGCGCAAAAATCCATATCAATCCCGCGCTTGTATTCTCGTATTCTCAATCAAAAAAGATTAACATAAGCGACTTGGAGCTTGAATTTGATGATTTATCTCATTTCAGAAACGTCCAGAGCGTTATTGACTATCTCGCTTCTTTCAATATAAAGATTGACTGCGTCACTTCAAAAAATTTATATTGCTACTCGAAATTCAAAGAGCCACAGGAAAAAGAACTGTCTGTCCGTTATGCCGCAGTTATAGCGAGATTCCCACTTTTAAACTCTATCTACAACGACTACTCTATTCTTGAGAAAAAGAAGCTTACAAACGATGCTATAAACGAGCTTTTACTCACGGAAACCCAAAAAAATAAAAAGCCGTTCTTTAAAAAGGCTAAAAAGCCCGTGAAAAAATACCATTACATCGTCAAGATGCTGGACTACGCGCAATTTCACGTAGTCAAAAAGACAGACGAGGAAGGAAATATGGTAATTTACGGCCCGCCCGGAACAGGTAAATCGCAAACCATAGTCAACGTGATAACCGATGCTATTTGCAAGGGCAAACGGGTTTTGGTCGTATCTCAAAAAAAAGCGGCGCTTGACGTTGTTTTCAACCGCCTTGCAAACCTCAACGAGAAGGCTATTTACGTCAGTGACGAATTCAAAGAAAAGCGCAAATTCTACGACCGCGCTCTTCTCTCTCACAACTCCGCTATGGAAAACGGAAAACTCGAAATCGAATCTTACGAAATACAATACAACGAGCTTCAAAGCAAA
>JAZUPQ010000111.1:0-12580 GCA_045605265.1 Eubacteriales bacterium
GGTGTTTATTTCGTCGACAACCTTAGCGATGAATTCATCAACGGTAAACTTTCCACCCTCACCCTCAACTCTTGCGCGTGCGGTTACGGAATTCGATTTCATCTCGTCCTCTCCTACTACGAGCATATAAGGAACCTTTGAAAGCTGAGCCTCGCGGATTCTGTAGCCGAGCTTTTCGTTTCTGTCGTCAAGCTCCGCACGGATTCCTGCCGCCTGCATTCTCTTGACTACGTCCGCACCGAAATCTGCGAAGTCCGCAACTACGGGGATAACGGTGACCTGCGTGGGTGCAAGCCAAACAGGAAGCGCGCCTGCGTACTTCTCAAGAATGAGCGCAAGTGTTCTCTCGTAGCAGCCGAGCGAGGTTCTGTGAATGATGTAGGGGGTCTTCATCGTGTTGTCGCGGTCAACGTATTCCATACCGAACTTCTTTGCAAGGAGCATATCGATCTGGATGGTAACGATGGTGTCCTCCTTGCCGAACACGTTCTTGCACTGAATATCGAGCTTAGGACCGTAGAACGCCGCCTCGTCAATGCCGATAACATAGTTATCGCGTCCAAGATAGGTGTCGAGAAGTTCGCCCATTATGCTCTGAGCCTCGTTCCACTGCTCGGGAGTGCCCTCGTACTTATCGGTTCTGTTGGGATCCCACTGCGAGAAGCGGAAGGAGCAGTCCTCCCACAGTCCGAGCGTTTCAAGGCAGTATTTTGCAAGGTCAAGACAGCCCTTGAATTCTTCGGCAAGCTGGTCGGGGCGGAGAATGAGATGTCCCTCGGAGATAGTGAACTGACGGACTCTGATAAGTCCGTGCATCTCTCCCGAATCCTCGTTTCTGAAAAGAGTTGAGGTTTCCCCAAGACGCATCGGAAGTTCTCTGTAAGAGCGTTTTTTGTTGAGAAATACTTGGTATTGGAACGGGCAGGTCATAGGACGGAGCGCAAAGCATTCCTTCGTGTAATCCTCAGGGTCTCCCATTACGAACATACCGTCGAGATAGTGGTCCCAGTGTCCCGAAATTTTATAAAGCTCTCTCTTTGCCATAAGAGGAGTTTTCGTGAGAAGGTAGCCTCTCTCCTGCTCGGTGTCCTCAATCCATCTTTGGAGGAGTTGAATTACTCTCGCGCCCTTCGGCATAAGAATGGGAAGGCCTTGACCGATAGAGTCAACTGTGGTGAAGTATTCCAGCTCGCGTCCGATTTTGTTATGGTCGCGTTTGAGCGCCTCTGCCTGCATTTCAATGTATGCGTTAAGCTCGTCCTTGCTCGGAAATGCGATACCGTAAACTCTTTGGAGCATCTTGTTGTTTTGGTCGCCCTTGTAATATGCTCCGGTGCATTGTGTGAGCTTGAATGCCTTGACAGCTCCTGTTGAGTGGAGGTGCGGGCCGTGGCAGAGGTCGATATACTCGCCCTGCTTGTAAAGAGAAATTTCCTCACCGTCTGCAAGCTCGTTAATTCTCTCAACCTTGTAGGGCTCGTTGAGCTCGGACATAATTTTGATAGCCTCGTCCTTGCTTACGACGATTCTCTCAATGAGAAGGTTTTCCTTGACGATTTTCTTCATCTCGCCCTCGATTTTTGCGAGAATTTCGGGAGTGAAAGAAACCTCGCTGTCAAAGTCCTGGAAATATCCGTTGTCGGTCGCAGGGCCGATTGTCTGTTTAGTTTCGGGGTAGAGTCTCTTGACCGCCTGCGCCATAATATGAGCCGCAGTATGACGGAACACCTGCTTTCCGTCGTTGTCCTTAAAGCTGAGAAGCTGAACCTCCGCATCCTTTGAAATTTTTGTGGAAAGCTCGGTTAAATTGCCGTCAACCTTTGCAGTAATAATCTCGCGAGAGATAATTCCGAGCGCCTGCGCCGCTTCGTAAACCGAAACCTCGCCTGAAAACTCGTAAACTTCTCCGGAGGAAAATGTGATTTTTGCCATTTTAAGTCTCCTTATATAAAAAATTATAGTTTAAAAAATAAAAAACCCACCACAAAAGCCCAATTCTTTTAAGAATGGCTTTCGGGGTGAGGACAAGAAAGTCCCGCACGGTTCCACCCGAGCGTTTTACTCATTACATATTAAAATTATATAAATCGGGCGGTATCGCAAGGGGACGGTTCTCACGGCTTCTCACCAACTGCCGCTCTCTGTAAAGCCTATATCCCAAAGGACTTGTTCCGATACAAGTATTATATTACAACAAAAATGCAAAGTCAAGACATTTTTAAAAAAATAGCAAATAATCTTATTGACAACCGAGGCCCGTTATGATATACTTAATGCAACTGAAATCAAACCAAAAATTAGGAGGAATTGCTATGCAGGAAATGCAAATCAAACTCACAAACATAAGCGACGTCCGTGAATTTGTAAATGAAGTTATGCTGTTGGAATACGAGGTTGACCTTGTTCAAGGCAGATATGTAATAGATGCGAAATCGATTATGGGTATATTTGCGCTCGACCTTTTAAATCCAATCACGGTTAAGGCGTTTACCGATTATGCCGATGATTTCTTTGATAAGCTCAAAAAATTCAAGGTATAAGTTCCGACGTTAACCAAAAACATCAATATGCGACAAACAAGAGGGTAGCTCGGTTTTTGAACCTGAGCTACCCTCAAAAACGTTAATGGGACAGGAATTATTCCGTTTCTTCCTCGTCTTTTTCGTCTTTTTCGTCGTCATCGTCATCGTCTTCTTTTTCGCGGATATCGGTTACGAGCAGATTTTCAACGCATCTGCCGTTTATCTGAATTACCTCTGCGTGAAGTCCGTTGTCCTCAAAAACGTCGCCCTCCTGCGGAATACGGCCAAGAACGTCGATAGCCCAGCCGTTAACGGTAACCGATTCAAGCTCCACGTCAATTTCAAGCATATCAAAAAGCTTTGAAACATTCGCCTTACCGCTGACTATGTAATTTCCATCCTCGGTGACCTTTATTTCCTCAACCTTTTCGTCGTGTTCGTCCCAAATGTCACCGACGATTTCTTCAAGTATGTCTTCCAGAGTCACAAGACCGGCAGTCGAGCCGAATTCGTCCATAACAATCGCCATGTGAAGCTGTTTTTCTTGAAGCTCTTTGAGAAGCTCGCTGATTTTTTGTGTCTTTGCAACGTAAATCACGGGCTTGATAATTTCTTCAATATTTGACTCGTCAGTGTGATCCCAGGAGAAGAAATCCTTGTAATATAAAAGACCTACGATATTGTCAATATCCTCCTCGTACACGGGAACTCGCGAGTATCCCGAATCGGAGAAGGTTTTTTCAATTTCTTCATGACTTGCATCCTTCGGTACGGCGGTGATGTCGATACGGGGAGTGAAAATATCCCCGACCTCCAGCTCGTTGAATTCAATCGCGCTCTTGATAAGAGTGCTCTCGTCCTCGCCAATCCCGCCGTCCTCCTCGGCTTCCTCGATAATTGAAATCAATTCTTCCTCGGTCATAGATTTGTCTTCATCTTCCTTTGTTACTCTTGACAAAAGATTTTGCAGAGCAATATAAGGAGCGGTAAGGGGTATAAAAATTACCGAGAACATCTTGATCAGCGGGGCGGAAAAGCCAACGAATTTATCGGGCGACCTTTTCGCAAGCGCCTTCGGAATAAATTCTCCGAATATCAAAATTGCTATCGTGATTACGGCTGCGCCGATGGTCGCGTTGACGCCGGTTCCGAATTTTCCGCCAAGCAGATTAACAAAAAGCAGTGTGCCGATGGTAGCGGCGATGATATTTACGATGCTGTTGCCTACCAAAATGGTGGAGAGAAGTTTGTCTTCATTATCGGCAAGCTTGGTGATAAACGCCGCTTTCTTGTCACCTTTTTCGGCAAGATTTTTCATTTTTATTCTGTTGAAATCAAAGAATGCAGCTTCCGAAGCAGAAAAGAATGCCGAAAATACAATGCAAATGAAAATAATTAAAATTTGTATGGCAGGGTCCATGGTAGTTTAGAATAAATTTCCTTTCAAAATTGTTTAATTTTTAGCACTTTTAAAGCCGTAAAAAAAGCAAAAAAAGGCATAACCGTCCACTAGTACGGCTATACCGCTATATTTCTTTATTTGAGGTGTTTATGTAGCAACACCCGTCTGCGTCGGCCATTTTTTCCTCCAAATTTTACTTCCAAAAAGTACTGTAATAAACATTATAGCAAATATGTATGGAAATGTCAACATATTTTTAAAATTAACAAAAATAATTGTAAATAAAAGAATCTTAACTTGACTTTTTCATATCATAGTGATAAACTCAATATACTAATAAATGTATTAAGGTAGCAATTTCTAAGGAGGTGTAAGGCGTGAATTGCAGTTTTACCGGTCACAGAAATATAGAACCCGAGAACCTTGGGATTGTGAAGGACAGACTGAAAAGGGCGGTGGAATACGCCTATAACGAGGGCTGCCGTAACTTTTTATGCGGCGGCGCCTTGGGATTTGATACTTTGGCGGCGCGAGAGGTGATTTTGTTCCGTCTTACTCACAGTGACGCGCGGCTTGTTATGGTGCTTCCTTGTAGGGAACAAAGCACAAATTGGAGCGAGAGACAAAGGGATAGCTATGACTATATACTCTCCAATGCAGATGAGGTTATTTACACCGGAGATGACTACACTCCAAGCTGCATGCGAAAAAGAAATATGTATCTCGCTTGTAACTGCGACATACTTATTTGCTATCTTTCGAAAAGTGCAAGCGGAGCAGGACAAACCGTAAGAATGGCAACTAAACTTTACAAAAAGGTGTATAATCTCTATCCGACACGCGCAAAAATGTGATTTTTATACGTTGTAAAATCTGTGAAAATAGCGCGTTTTTTGTAAATTTCGCACTTGTTTTGGGTCAAAATGTCATATATTGAAAAAATAGGTGTTGATTTTTACGCCGGTATGTGCTATAATTGTTTTATTGATGAAAAATAGCGAAAGGAGAGAGGTATGACATTTGCGGAATTTATTAATACCGTCAAAGAGGCAGGCTTCTCGTTTAGCGGTATACGCGATTGGATTCTTTGGCTTTATCGCTCTATAACACACAATGAGGATATAATAAATATTTGGGATTACATATTCTCCGCATTCTTAAATCATACGGCTTTGTTCTGTCTCTTTTTTATAGCCGCGGGAGTTTTTATCGCTCTGTTTGGTCAGCGATTTGCGGGAATTATCAAGTTTTTGGTGTTCTTTGTCATCGGCTTTACAGTCGGAACTCATTATTTATCCCCTCTGCTTCCTGCGGAAGCAAATATAAAGTCTTGGGCAGTGGGAATTGCCTTTGCGATTATTTGCGCGGTTCTTTATAAATATCTCTACTACGGACTTCTTTCCGTTGCGGTAGGATATACGGTTTACAGATTTTGTTATACGATTTTCTTCACTTCGTTCATCACTGAATTTTCAGTGTTCAGATGCGTGGTTTCGATAATTATAGCCATCTCTTGTATCGTCGGCGTCATTATCGCTAACAAGTGGACGGAGCTCGTGATTTCTTCCTTTGGAGGAGCATATCTTGCGGTGTTGGCAATCGACTACGGAATATTGCATTTTTCCGGTTGGTTCGGAGGCGAAATGGTGACGAAAATAACCTTCGCTCTTCTTCTCGCAGTGGGAGCCTTTATCTTCCAATTCAAGAAACGGGATATGTATCAATGATAAAAAGGAGATTGCCTTTAAATCCGAGGCAATCTCCTTTTTTGCGTAAAAATTTAACACCCTGCTCAAAAATCGCGTGCTGTTTTCAGGGCGCGTGTATTTTTTATTTAATAGTTGACAATCTCTGCTGATTGGTGTAAAATAAAAGCAAATATAAATAAAACAGGAGACGACTATGCTACAAAACGAAAAAACAGCCCTACAAATCCACGCCAATAATATTCGTATTGGCATTATCGAGGCGGTTTACAGCGCAGGCAGCGGTCACCCGGGCGGTTCGCTTTCTATTGCTGATATTATGGCCTATCTATACTTCAAGGAGTTGAACATTGACGAGAAAAATCCCAAAATGCCGACGAGAGACAGATTCGTGCTTTCAAAGGGACACACAGCTCCCGCGCTTTACGCAACCTTGGCTGAGAGAGGATTTTTTGACAAATCGCTCCTCAAAACCTTGCGCAAAACCGATTCATTTCTCCAAGGACACCCCGATATGAAGGGAACACCCGGCGTTGATATGACTACCGGCTCTCTCGGACTCGGAATTTCCGCTGCTTGCGGAATGGCCCTTTCGGCTAAATACAGCAACGACTCTTACAGAGTGTACGCTATGCTCGGCGACGGAGAGAGCGAGGAAGGACAGGTTTGGGAGGCGGCTATGTTCGCGTCTCACTATAAGCTTGATAATCTCGTTGCAATCCTCGACCTTAACGGACTTCAAATCGACGGCCCGATTAAAGACGTTATGAATCCTATGCCCCACGATGAAAAATTCCGCGCTTTCGGTTGGAATGTTATTGTTATCGACGCTCACAATTTTGATGAAATCGAAGCTGCCTTTGCTTCTGCAAAGACGGTTAAAGGTAAGCCTACCGTAATTATTGCGAACAGCGTAAAGGGTAAGAATGTTTCTTATATGGAAAACAAATGCGAATGGCACGGTCAAGCGCCCAAGGAGGACCTTTACAACGTTGCTATGGAAGAACTTGCGAAAATCGCGCAAGAATTGAAGGAGGTATAATTATGGCAGACAAGAAAGCCACTCGTGAGAGCTATGGTCAGGCGCTTTGTGACCTTGGTGAAAAATATGATTTTCTGGTGCTGGACGCAGACCTTGCGGCAGGTACAAAAACGGGTATGTTTAAGAAGAAATATCCCGAAAGATTTTTTGACTGCGGTATCGCAGAGGGGAATATGATGAGCGTTGCGGCAGGCATCGCTACGACGGGAAAGGTAGTTTTCGCTTCCTCATTCGCTATGTTCGCGGCAGGCAGAGCCTTTGAACAGGTAAGAAACTCAATCGGTTATCCCCACCTCAACGTTAAAATCGGCGCAACTCACGCGGGCATTACCGTTGGAGAGGACGGCGCAACTCACCAATGCAACGAGGATATCGCGCTTATGCGTACAATCCCCGGTATGACGATAATCAATCCATCCGATGCAAATGAGAGTATGCAGGCGGTTGAGGCGGCCATCAATTTCGTGGGTCCGGTATATATGCGATTCGGCAGATTTGCAGTGCCAAATCTCACCGCAGAAATGCCCTCATACAAGTTCGAGCTTGGTAAGGGAATAGTGATGAAAGAGGGCAGAGACGCTACGATTATCGCTACGGGCTTTATGGTTCACGTCGCTCTTGAAGCAAGCGAGCTTTTAGCAGCAGAGGGAATCTCGGCTCGCGTTGTCAATATACATACAATCAAGCCTCTCGATTGCGACTTGGTTGTAAAATGTGCAAAGGAAACAGGCGCTGTCGTTACGGCAGAGGAGCATAGTGTAATCGGAGGCCTTGGAGGCGCGGTTTGCGAG
This sequence comes from Eubacteriales bacterium, assembly GCA_045605265.1. GTDB lineage: Bacteria > Bacillota > Clostridia > Oscillospirales > CAG-272 > UBA1740. The sequence goes on from JAZUPQ010000111.1 coordinate 7,464, forward strand.
ACTCTTGCCGAAACCTGTCCCGTTCCCGTTCTCCGCGTCGGCATAAACGACGAGTACGGCAGAAGCGGAAAGGTTCCCGAGCTTCTCGAATTTTACGGCCTCACAGCGAAAAATATAGCAAACAAGGTTAAGGCGGCAATAGCCCTCAAAAATTGACACGGGTATGCACTAACGGCAAAAAACAGAGCAGCGTAACGGATATGGAAAGCAAAAAATCACTTTCTGCTTGTCAAACTCGTTGATTTATACAAAAACCCTAGTTCAAAAGTGTTTCTACGCAGGACTTTCAATCTTTAATTGAGAGTCCTGCTTGTTTTTTTAGTAAAATAAAAAATATATAAAATTTTTGAAAAACTGTTTACAAAGAAGAAAAAATATTGTAAAATATATATGCAAAATTATATTCTTTGGGAGTGGACTATGAAAAGAGTTCTTATTAAGCTGTCCGGAGAGGCGCTGTCTCGCGGAAGCGGAGAAATTTACGACAACCAATTTGTAGACGAGGTAGCCGCTACAATCGCGCGTCTTACCAAAGAGGGCTTTGAAATCGCTCTTGTTATTGGCGCAGGCAATATCTGGCGCGGCAGACAAGGTGGCGCTATGGACCGCACGGAAGCCGACAGAATGGGAATGTTGGCTACCGTAATCAACGCGATTTGTATGAAGGACGCGATTAAGCGCCAGGGCGTTGATGCGAGAGTTATGAGTACCGTTTCGATGTACCCGATGACCGAGGACTATTCAAGCGAAGTGGCAAAGGAGTATCTTTCTTCGGGAAAGGTGGTAATACTCGGTTGCGGACTGGGTATTCCTTATCTTTCAACCGATACTACGGGCGCGGTTCGTTCGGCAGAGCTTGAGTGTGACGCTATGTTTATGGCTAAAAACGTAGACTACATATACACCGCAGACCCGAGAGTAGATAAAAACGCAAAGAAAATCGAGCAAATCAAGGCGAGTGAGGTATTGGCCCTCAATCTGAAAGCTCTTGACGCTACCGCTACAGCTTTCTGTCTTTCAACCAATATGCCGATTCACGTTTTCGGACTTGAAAGCGCGGATGATATCGCAAAGGCTCTCAGGGGTGAAAAGAACGGAACAATAGTTATCCCATCATAAACTCAATAACTAATTTAAGGAGATAGAATTATGAAACTCAACACACAAGATTACGAAGTAAAAATGAAAAAGACATTGGCGTCCTATCAGGATAACCTTTCTACAATCAGAGCAGGAAGAGCGAATCCGGACGTACTTAAAAGAATAGAGGTTGACTACTACGGCTCTCCTACCGCCATTTCCGCTATTGCAGAAATCAAGGTTACAGACGCTCGCACGATTACGATTACCGCTTGGGATAAGTCGGCAATGAAGGGAATTGAGAAGGCTATTTTGACCTCCGACCTCGGAATTAATCCCCAAAACGACGGAAGTGTTATCAGACTCAGCTTCCCGCCTATGACCGAGGAGCGCCGTCGCGAGCTTTCAAAGCAGATTGCAAAAATGGGCGAGGATGCAAAGGTTGCGGTTCGTAATATCCGCCGTGACGCCAACGATAAAATCAAGGCGCTCAAAAAGGACTCCGAAATGACCGAGGACGAGGCAAAGCAATCTGATAAGCTCGTTCAGGATTTGACGGATAAGTACACCAAGGAAGTTGACGCGGTTACCGCAAACAAGACGAAAGAAATTATGGAGATTTAATAGGAATGTTTGGCTTAAATAAAAAAGCGAAACTACCCGAGAATTTCGTTACAGACGATAGACTTGACTCAGTTGCAATTATTATGGACGGCAACGGCAGGTGGGCTACCAAAAGAGGACTTCCCAGGACGCAAGGTCACGTGGCGGGAGTCAACAGAGTGCAACCCGCTCTTGAATTTTTGAGAAAAATAGGAGTCCATCACGTAACGCTGTATGCCTTTTCGACGGAGAATTGGAAGCGCCCGAAGGCAGAGGTAGATAAGATTATGGATTTGATGTACCGCTACGTTGATAAGGTGGTAATTCCCAAAATCATAGAGGATAAGGATTTTTGTATCAAATTCATAGGAGATAAATCCGCCTTGTCGGAGAAACTGCGCAACAAGTGTATTGAAGCGGAGAATATGGCAACCGACAGACCTTTTGTCTGTAACGTAGCGTTGAACTACGGCGGAAGAGCCGAAATTGTCAACGCCGCGAATATGGCGATAAAGGACGGCCATACAACTTTGACAGAGGAGATACTGTCTTCGTATATGTATACGAAATCCTCGAAGGATCCCGACTTGATTATCAGAACGGGCGGAGAATTCAGAGTTTCTAACTTTTTAATTTGGCAGGGCGCGTATTCCGAGTACGTAGTGCTTGATACGCTTTTTCCCGACTTTTCAGAAAAAGATATAATGGAGTCCGTAAGCCGTTTCTATTCCAGAAATCGCAGATTCGGCGGTCTCTAAGGAAGACGTGGATAAAAATGAAAACTAGAATTTTGACCTCAATGGTCCTTACCATAATAGGAATACCGCTGCTTATTTTTTCGGATACGGTAGCATTTCCGATAGTAATTTCGCTTATATCGGTTATGGGAACCTTTGAAATACTCAGAGTAATTAACGCAAGCAAAAATCTGTTTTTTGCCGTTCCTTCGTACATTATATCGGCGCTTTTGCCCTTCGGAGCATTTTTTGCTCCGGATATATTGGTTTATATATCTACGATGGCGGTGGCATTGTTCGTATTTCTGCTCTATCTTTTTGCCGTGGCAATCTTCGCCAAAGGCAGCTTCAAATATTCGCAGATTTCCGAGGCCTTCGCAAGCGTTACATATATCGCAACCTCTCTTAGCGCTATGTGCTATCTTGGAAATTTAGAGGGTGGCAAATTCAATCTCCCCCTCGTTTTCGTGGGCGCGTGGGTATGCGACATAAGCGCGTATTTTGTAGGAACTCTCATAGGAAAGCATAAGCTCATTCCCGAGGTAAGTCCCAAAAAGACGGTGGAGGGCGCAATCGGAGGCGTTGTATTTACATCAATCGCTTTCGTGTTATACGGATTTATAGTATCTAAATTCACAAACTATACGCCTAACTATCCGGTGCTTACGCTGACGGGTATTATAGTACCCGTGATTTCACAGCTGGGCGACCTCACCGCTTCTCTTATCAAGAGGGAGCACGGCGTTAAGGACTACGGAAACATTCTTCCGGGTCACGGCGGAATTTTGGACAGATTTGACTCTGCAATTCCCGTGGCAATGGTGCTTATGATAATCTGCGCCAGATTTCAGTTTTTCTCTTAAAATATCAAGGCAGGTGAGGTGTCTCCTGCCTTAAATTTCAATGTGTTCTGAACACGCGAAAGGTAGTACTATGTCAAAAACTAAAACCGTCTCCGTGCTTGGCGCGTCGGGCTCTGTGGGAACGCAGGCTCTTGACGTGATAAGAGCAGGAGGCTACACCTTGGATTTCGGAAGCGTAAATAAGGATATAAAATTTGCGGAGCAGACAATTCGCGAGTTCAAGCCTAAATATTTCGCTGTTGCCGATGAAAAATCCGCTATGGATCTCAGGGACAGAGTAAAGGATACCTCCACGAAAATTCTTTCGGGAAAAGAGGGAATTTTAGAGGGAATACGGCTTTCCGAGAGCGACACGGTAATCAATGCCATAATCGGAGAGGCAGGTCTTATGCCTACGTTGGCGACTATAGAAAGCGGAAAGAGACTTGCGCTTGCCAATAAGGAGAGCCTTGTAATTGCCGGTGATATAGTTATGTCAAATGCAAAAGAAAAGGGCGTTGAAATACTTCCCGTAGACAGCGAGCACAGCGCGATTTTTCAAAGTCTGCTTGCCGGTAAAAAAAGCGAAATCAAGAAAATAATCCTCACAGCCTCGGGCGGCCCTTTCTATTCTAAAACAAAAGAGGAACTCAAAAAGGTTACTCTTGCGGACGCTCTTCTACACCCTACTTGGAAAATGGGCAAAAAAATTACCGTTGACTCCGCAACTCTTATGAATAAGGGATTTGAAATAATAGAAGCCGTTCATCTTTTCGGCGTCAAGGCAGAGCAGGTTGAGGTGGTAATACACAGACAGAGCATACTTCATTCAGCCGTAGAATATATTGATAACACGGTGATAGGTGAGTTTTCTGTCCCCGATATGCGTATGTGCGTGAAATATGCCGTAGATTATCCCGATAGGTGTAATGCAGCAACCGAGGAGCTTGACTTGTTAAAAATTGCAAATCTCAGCTTTGCAAAACCTGACTGCGAGGCGTTTCCCCTTTTATCCTTGGCAAAAAGAGCAATAAAAGCAGGAGGAGCTATGCCTGCTGTTGTGAATGCGGCAGATGAGGTCGCAGTTGAAGCATTTTTGAGTGAAAAGTTAACTTTTGTTGGCATAATGCAGGTTGTTGCAGCAGTTTACGAGCAACTTTTGAGTGTTGGAGTTAAGTGCAAAACTCTTGAAGAAATCATATCCTGCGACAGACTTGCAAGAAAAAACGCAGAAAAAATCATTAAGGAGAAAAAAATTTGAATACAGCAATAACCGTAATATCAGCGCTGCTTGTCTTTGGATTTTTAATATTTATACACGAGTTCGGTCATTACATTTTTGCCAGAATTTTCAAGGTGAAAATTAACGAATTCTCAATAGGTATGGGGCCCAATCTCCTTACCTGTACCTCAAAAAAAACTAATATAAAGTACGCTCTTTCAATGTTTCCGATAGGCGGATATGTAGCTATGGCGGGTGAAAACGAGGAGGATAACGACCCCAATTCCTTCGATAAGAAGCCTGCTTGGCAGAGATTCGTTATAACTATCGCAGGCGCTGGCGTAAACATCATCGCAGGCTTCCTCGCTATGATACTTCTCACATCGCTTATCACAATAGGCGGCACGACCGTAACGGGATTTGCAAATGAAGAAAATCACGGCTTTGACGCTACCTCAGTTAACTTTGATCTTAAAAAAGGCGATGAAATAATAAAAGTAGACGGAAAACGGGTTTATATAGCAGACGAGCTTTCCTACGAAATTATGAGACGCGGCAACGAGCCGGTTGACCTTACCGTTTTAAGAAACGGCGAGGAGGTTTTGCTTGAAGATGTAGAGTTAAGTCGGAGGC
>JAZUPQ010000112.1:0-9251 GCA_045605265.1 Eubacteriales bacterium
TAAGTCTAGCGCGTCTGCCAGTTCCGCCACACCCGCATTGGCACGAACTGTATTTTATCATACTATTAAAGAAATGTCAAGAGTTTTGGGCATCAAATTACAAAATGCTTCGGCATTCCGTTTTCGTATTCGATTTCAACCTCGCCCATAATAAGCGGAGAAAGATATTTTAGTCCGCTTTCGGATATATTGCTTCCCTTTGAGTCTAGGTATTCCTTGGGAACGGTTCTGACTGCGTTTGCTATATTCTCAATTTTCGCAGAAGAAACATTAACTTTATAATTATCGCCCGGCTCTCTAACATAAATCATCATAATACCTGTTTCGCCGTTTAAAGCAAACTTTACAGCAGCTTCTCCGATTTCGAGTGATTCACTGATATCGGTAGCAGAAAGAATGTGTCCTGCGCATCTTTGTGTTAAGCTCAATTCGATAGAACGTACTTTGCATCCTATTCTCTCTTTTACAATCTGTTCAAGAACGCGGCCTGTTCCCGAAAGCTGAGTATGACCGAAGGCATCAATAGCTCTATTATTTCCGGCGCCAACGTAACTTCCGTCTGCTAATTTTACGCCCTCCGAAACTGCTACAAGAACTGCAGGGTGCACCGACAATGCCTCGTTCGCGTCACTTATAAATTTATCAATATCGAAAACGCACTCAGGAAGATAAACCAAGTCAGGGCCCGTCTCGCCGGACAATCTCGGCAAGGCGGCAGATGCAGTAAGCCAACCTGCATCTCTACCCATAATCTCGACAATAGTTACTGCTTTCATCTTGTAAACGGAGGTGTCGCGTATAAATTCTTTCATCGTTGTGGCAACGAACTTTGCCGCAGAACCAAAACCGGGCGTATGGTCAGTAGACATCAAGTCGTTATCAATAGTCTTTGGTACGCCTACTACAAAAATTTCATAGTCGTTTTCTTGCGCAAATTTAGAAAGCTTTGAAACGGTATCCATAGAATCGTTACCTCCAATATAGAAAAAGTAACGAATATTATATTTCGCAAAAATTTCGAAGATTTTTTGATACGTTTCCCTATCTTCATCAAGAGACTTCAATTTCCTTCTGCACGAACCAAGCGCTGCTGCAGGAGTTTTGGCAAGAGTATCAATATCTTTGTCATTCTTGAAAATCTGGAAAAGATTCACAAAATCTTCTTTCAGAAATCCCTCTATACCGTTTCTCATACCGTAAAGCGTTTCTATTACATTGCTGTTTTTTATTGCTCCGCGAATTACACCTGCAAGTGTCGCATTAATAGCAGCTGTAGGTCCGCCGGACTGTCCGACAATAGCATTACCTTTAAGCATATTTCGTCTCCGTTTCTTTTTTTATTTATTCTAGCATATTTTTTCCCATTATTCAAGCATTATTTGATATTTTATACTTTGCTTACATCAAATCTTGAAATTGCGTTCTTTACATATTGCTCCCTGTCAAATTTGTAGTCTAAAAAGTACGCGTGTTCACATAAATCTATCACCAATTTTATCTCGTCAAAACATCTTGCTTGGTTAGAAAAACATACGCGTTTACCATTACTGGAAATAATCAAAAAGCCGTTTTTCACTTCTTTTGAAAACATAAAAGCTTCGAAAGCGAAGTTTTCAAACGTTCCGAATTGTTTTTTCAATTTTTCTCCGAACTTATTGGGGTTTCCGAAAGAAGAAAAGTATTTTTCGTGAAGTAGAATCTCCTCTTTCAATATTATAGCTTCTTCTTTTATGTAACGGGGAATTCTTAATTTATGCAGTTCATCTATCGCTTTTCCCTTTAAAGCAGATTCACTCTTTTCCAAAATAGAAAGCTTACATTTCAAATTTCGGTAGTATTCCTTATGATACAAAATTCCCTCTTCGCTCAAAAATTCTCCCATTCGTTCGTACATCACAACCTCCCAAAAAAGAACTTCATCTAGATTATATGAGGTTAATGTATTTAATGTGTCATTTGATTAGTTCGCTTTCGGTAAACGTATAATCACAATTACAGAAATGACAAACCGCGGTCAACTCACGTCCTTTGCCCTCTTCTTCCTGTTCGTTGAGCATTGCAGCAATTTCTTTTTTACCAAGAGATTTGATTTTCTTCAACATTCTCTCTCTTGAGCAGTCGCATTTATATTCCACATTGAGAGTATCAAAAATATCAAACGGAACATCACGCAAGGCAATGTTGGCTATTGCTTCATTGCTCATTCCTTTGTCAAAATATCGGGAAATATTAACCAAATCAGCCGCGTTTCTCTCAATCAAGCTAACCGTAGCATCATCGGGAAACGGTAAAAGTTGAATTAGAACGCCCCCGGCGGATTTGCAAGAATAATCTACGTCCACCAAAACTCCCAAAGAAAGGACGGTTGGAATCTGCTCACTTAAAGCAAAATACGTTGCAATATCCTCAGCAATTTCACCACTAACGATTTCTGTCATTCCTACCTGAGGCTCGTTATCACCAATTTGCTTTGCGAAGGATAAAGTTCCATTGCCTATCGCCGCGCCAACGTCCAATTTCCCGTTGGACTTTTTTGGTGGATTAACAAGTGGGTTTTGTATATACCCCTTGACATTACCGTAATAGTCTGCTACGGCAAGTACCTTTCCTGCTGCGCCGTTTCCGGAAAAAGCAAGCGTCACGCTATCTCCTTCGGCCGGCAGCATTGTACCTATCATTGAAGCCGCGGTTAAAGTTCTGCCAAGCGCCGCGGTCGCAGTTGGAGATGTTTTGTGCAGCAATGTCATTTCATTTACAAGATCTGTCGAATTTATTACTAAAATTCTTGCAGAACCGTCTCTTGTCATACCGCGCAATATCGTTGATTTGTTTTTTGTATTATTATTCTGCTTCATATTATCTATCCTTTTATACATTTTGAGATTATATATATTCTTTCATCATTGTCATTTGCTTCATCAAAATTAAAATTGCTGTAAGCGCCCAAAAATTCAAATCCGCAACTTTCAAGAGAGCTTTTGATGCTTCTAATAGTATACATTCTCTCTCGTTGAACTTCATCATTTCGAGTATATTTGCCATCCTCATTTTCATTGAATACGGTAATATAAAAGTCGCAAATTTTGCTTTTTTTATTGTATTCGTTTTGCCATATACAGTAACTATTCTCCGTCTCTATTGCGTAGCAGCTTTCGCCGTATATATTTTCGAATTTGGTTCTACCGTTAATATCGAAAATAAATAGTCCGCCCCGAACAAGATAATTGTGCGATAAATTAAAACACTTCTGCAAATCCGACTTAGTTGTCAAATGATTTATGCAATCAAGGCAGGACACTATAACATCAACTGTTCCATACAACTCAAATTCACGCATATCCTGAAGTAACCAAAGAATTTTGTTATCAAGCTTGTTTTTTTCCGCATAGCTTCTCGCTTTATCAAGCATGTCCGGAGAGTAATCAATGCCTGTCATATCATAACCGCGTTTTGACAGTTCAACGGTCATTTTTCCACTTCCGCAGCCTAAATCCAAAATCAGCTCGGGTTTTCCTTCATAATGTTTTTTTATACACTCTTCTATAAAATCAGCCCAAGCTGAATAGTCAATATCTTTATTGACCTCGTCGTATATGGGGGCAATTAAATCGTATATCACAAAGTCACCTCACTTACAAAATCTCTCAATAATTTCGGGAGCGTACAGTCTGTCAACAGCATAAGCTTCTCTCAAAAGCTCCGGCGGAATGCAATCGTCAAATTTGTCCATAATCGGATATTCTCCGCTTGAAACAAGAAGTTTTACGTCAAGCCCGTCGCGATTGATAATTTCCGATATTTTTTCCAAAAGGATTTCTCCAAAACCGACTTTTGCTTTAAACTTTATATAACAACATCCTTCGCTCTGTATATCAAATATGCCGAGTTCGCCCGAGTTTTTCTGCATAAACCGACGTAACGTCCTAAAAGAACGAGTTCCAAGCCATGGAAATAGCACGTAACTCTGACCACCGAGATAAATAAGCATTTTATCCGCCATTCCTGCGTTTTTAGCAACAGCACGAGCATCCCTCAATCGCTGTTTTGCGTTATCTCCGAGAAAGGCGTAATCTTTACCGTTAAATAGAACATCTCTCATTGATTCGACCAGCCTTGTATGAATTTCTCCGCTGTCACCGGGCCAGGATACTTCCATTTTCCCCTCAACAGGCTTAACGAAAATGAGTTTTCTTGGAATATCAATTTCCTTGGCTTCCCATACTTTGCCTGCCAACGCAAATCTATCTCCTACGGGTGGAGGAGTAGTAATTGTTCCTATTTCTTCACTATCACATCTAACAGTGTAATCCTCACTATCCTTAAAGACAGCATAGAACTTATAATTATTGATAATTCGTTCACCGCGTAGCCCTACAATCAATCCTTTTTCTTCTGTCATTTCTATATAATCGTTATTCACCATTGACAACAGTAGCTCTCTGTATTGCTCTTTGGAAAAACGATAAAGCGGAGGAAGAGACAACACTCTCTCAGCTAACTGCTTAGCCGTTAATTCACCTGAAGAAACAAGAATACTCAATGTTTGATGAAAGGCAAGACTTAAAGGCATTTTCTTAATTCTAGGCGGTTCGATAAACCGCTCGGACGAATACAATTCTATCATTCCTATTCCGCGTAATAATTCCCACGGAATCAATTCGGGTAACGGAGCATTTGGGAGCGGTGTTTCTTCCCTGAAAACCATAATCATTTCCGGTGGAGCTCCGCGTCTGCCGGAACGTCCCAATCTTTGCAGAAAACCTGCGACCGATGTCGGCGAACCGACCTGCGCGACTCTTTCGAGCTTTCCGATATCAATTCCAAGTTCCATCGTAACCGTGGCGCAGGTTATAGCGCGAGTCGTTGTTTCGTCCTTCATTTTGTACTCGGCTTCTTCTCGTATAGAGGCTGACAAATTTCCGTGATGTATAAGAAAATCATCCTGTTCCCCGCGATTTTTAGCTATTTGACGCATCGTTGCCGTTACGTATTCTGTTTCCTCCCTTGAATTGGAGAAAACTATGGCTTTTTTTCCTGCAACAGAGTCGTATAAAAATTCGTACCCGGGATCTATGACCGCCTTACTGTCATTTTCTTTTTGAGATTTGTTGCTGCTGCCCTGCTCTTCATTTGGATTTTCTACATAGTAGTGTTCAAGTCCGAGTCTCCATTTCAACGGTTTTTGCGGTTGGACGGGCGCTTCCGTTTCGCGTCCACTCCCCGCGCCCAGCCAAGTAGCTGCAAGTTCTACGTTGCCAAGTGTTGCGCTGAGTCCTATTCTGCGTGGAGAATGTTTTATAAGTCTGGCAATTCTTGACAAAAGACAAATTACCTGATTTCCTCGGTCGGATCCAATAAGAGCGTGTATCTCATCTATAACCACATAACGCAATGCGCCAAACAAACGCGGTATGTCGTTTGAACGTCTCATAACCATACTTTCCAAAGACTCGGGAGTTATTTGTAAAATACCGCTTGGATTTTTCAACAGCTTGGACTTGTGCGAAGCGCCAACATCTCCGTGCCAATGGGTAAGTGGTATATCACTCATATCCAAAACTTCTTCAAGTCTGTAAAATTGGTCGTTTATCAAAGATTTTAAGGGAGCGATGTATAGAACCGATATAGAATTTTGTTCAGGCGGATTATCAACTATGTCAGCAATTATCGGAAAAAAGGCCGCCTCGGTTTTACCGGAAGCCGTAGAAGATGAAAGCAAAAGGTTGTTTTCCGTGTCAAAAATTACACGAGCAGCCTCCAGCTGTGTCTCTCTGAGTTCGTTCCATCCTTGACTGTAAATATATTCTTTTATAAAATCCGGGAACCTGTCAAATATCCTGTCAGCGTATGTCATATTTTACCTTTCTGCCGCTTTATATTAAATATCAATATCAAACAGGCTTATTTTGTTTTTTGCCGATAAAGTAAATTCTTCGACCTGCTGTTCCTCTTCTTTTCTAGCGAAACTCGTGTTTTCTACCAGGGTGTCGAAATTCGCACTAGGGTTATCTCTCAATATATTTAAAAGTGTCAGAAAATCTCGTATGATTTCCCTTGGCGTAATCATTTCTTCCGCGCCGGCCCTACTCATTGCTTCGCTCATAAAAAGTTGTATCTGACTATCCGATACAGGCGGAGAAGACATATCCTCTCTTTGCATATAGAGTTTGGTTAACCTTTTTACCAAAGCTAATAATTCATTCTCAGAAAGACGTCTCAATCTTATTACGGGCGATGAAAGATTTTGAAATCCCATATCGGCATATTTGGAGTCTGCAAGCCTGCTTTTTAAAGCATCATAGCTAAACAGTCCTCTCCTGGTATCCTCTAAAAATTGAGGTGTTCCGCCAAATAAAACAGCCAGATGACTCACCTTTCCCTGCAAGGTATCATTAAAGATAGTGAGTATTTTTTCATAGTTTGCCTCACGTGAAATTCGGTTTGGAATTTTATATAGGTTCACGCACTCGTCAATAAAAATTACAAAACCGCTGTAACCAAATTTGACGGATAGTGAAGCTATCAATTTGATGAAATTATACCAATTGTCATCGTCAATCACCGAGCTCACAGAGAACCCCATCGCATTTTTAGCTTCGGTTTTTGTTGAATATTCTCCGCGAATCCATCTAAGGCAGGCGCTTTTTATTTCGGCATCATCATTGAGAGTTGCGACGAAATACTCTCCCAGAACTCTTGCAAAATCGAATCCGCCAACATCGCCCTCCAATTCAGCAAGAGTTGAAAATACGCGTTTCTTCAATTCGTTTTCAAATCCAACGCTGTCAGGCAAAATGTTTTGCGAGGTCAAGTCCATTTTAATTTTTGTTAAATATCTGGAAAGAATCGTCGGCAAGCCGTTTCCGTCCGGCGATGCCTTCGTCGCAATATTAATCATAAGCTCTTTGTAAGTAGCAAGTCCTGCTCCGCTACCGCCCGTCAATCTTCTCTCCGGGGATAAATCCGCATCTGCACAAATAAATCCCTTTTCAAGAGCATATCCCCTTATTAATTGTAACAAAAAACTCTTGCCGCTTCCGTACCTTCCGATTAAAAATCTTGTAAAAGCGCCGCCTTGCGCTGTCTCATCAAGATTATCAAGCAAGGAATTGATTTCCTCTTGTCTTCCTATTGCTATATATGGAGCGCCGCTTCTCGGCACAACACCTGCTGTCAATGACGTTAGTAGCGTGTTTAAAATTCTTTTGGGAACCTTTATTTCAGTCATTTCGTTAGCCATTGTTCTACATCCTTTCTGTAATCATCTATCAGCGCAAACTCTCCGTCAATTTCCTCAAAAATAACATCTCCGAAATTATCCGCAAAAGCTTCATTAATGACACTGAACAACTCCTCTAATGAAGTGTTTTCTCGTTTGGAGATTTCGAGCATTTTCTCTTTTTTTGAGTGCAATACACACCTAACAAACTCTATTTGCGATGCGCTAAGTCCAAAATAATCATCACTACTAGTGTTGTTCTGCTTCGTTTTTACATCCTGAATAACAGTATTTTCTTCAATTTCTTCTTGGTCATTATCTTCGACAAGACGAAGTGTTGTTGTCCAAGATGCGCGTTCGATTTCATCTGCTCCTACAATAGAAATTCCCGTACTTTCAGCATCGTAGAGCTTCTCGTATTCCGGTACTAAGCTACGCGCCTTTTCTCTGCTTACCCTTTCAAAAAGTTTACTGAAATAGTCGTTAATTATATCTCTGTACCTGTCAGGAATTTCTTTTACAGATAGTCTGCTTTTTACTCCCATAAGAGAGCGTATTTTATTTTCGGTGTATTTGAGAGCTGATGTGACAAATTTTCTCAAATCATCTGCCTTATTCAGTGGTAGATATTCAATATCTAATTTACACTTTACGCTATGCGTGCAAAGCGAACCCCTGAAAGCGCTTCTTGAAACGACTGCGCTCTCACATTCGCCGGATGTATAAATTTCACCGCTTTTGAATAATTCGAGGATCAATTTCTTCATTGCACCCATAACGTGAGTTGCGTAGATTTCTTTGTTTTCTCCTTCTGCGTACTTTCCTCTACGCCAATCATAGTCTGAAAGATAAGCGATCATCGCTGAAATTCCGTCATTGCCGGCTTTATCGATGTCGGAGAGATAAAATTCTTTAAATTCTGCCGCAGATATAACATCAAAAATAAAATATGATATTTCTTCTACGGGAAATTTCAATTTGTGAACAAGGCAGTAATCCTGTATCCAAAGCGACATACTTTGGTCTATCTTTGGCAATTCGTTTCTATACACTTTCCAAATTTTAATCAAAATTTTCAAACCATCGTTTGCGGGTATGATATCCGGCAAATTCAAAATTTCATATACGAAAAGGTAAAAATAAGAATAATCGGTTTTGATATATTTTCCTCTTCTGACTAATTCCCGCCAGTAAAAATAGTAATTTTTTTGTTGCGAATTGAGTTGAGAATACTGAGGCATATACGAAAAAAACGGCGTAAAATCACACTTATTTGCTTTTACGTCATAATAAAGCAGAGCCGACTTTCTAAAATTACCGTAAAAATCATATTTATCTTTGATTCGTCTTATTGTTACTGAAATTATCAATCCTTCATTGAATTTATATACTTCTTCCTGAATTTCAGCGCTGTTTTTTGGAATGGTAAGTCGCGTTTCGCTTATTCTTGCATCATTGACTGGTGTGTTTGATTCAATATTGTGCTTAACAAGTTTTTCTTTGGTTGAAAAGGGAGAAAGTACAGTTTTATTTCTTTTTGGTAACAACTTTTCGATATCCCAAAAATCATCTTTTTGATCCAGTTTATCATCGAAATTCATGCTTTCCCCTCCTACGATTTGCTGAAAGAATATTATATCATATTTGTCGTTAATTGTCAACTGTAATCTCTTTACAGAAATATGCACAAAACACCTTTTCTCATTTCGTACAAGTATTACAAAATACTTTTTTTCGTGCACCTCACCTTGACAAACAGATGGTAATTATGTATAATATTTTTATTACTAAATTTTTAACGGGAGAATGAGTTAACATGAAGCAAACAAAATTTCTTTTCGCATTTCTCATCGCCGTTATACTTGTTGTAACCTGTGTTGTTGTTTCAACGAGCGCGACTGATGAAGATGTTACCGTTGTCACCACTCTCAGCGATTTGAGAAATTCTCTTGGTGTAAACGGTAAAGCAAAGACAGTTAAACTAGGTGGGAATATTGAAGTTCCTGCAAGCGAGGGTTACATAGCAGTTCGT
>JAZUPQ010000113.1:0-25514 GCA_045605265.1 Eubacteriales bacterium
AACGCACCTTTATGTACCACGGCGCAGAGCATAAATCAATAGCCTGCTTTGAAAGCGGCGAGGAGCTCACTCCCGAAAATGCGAAAAAGCACACCAGATTTCACCCCCGTTGCGGAACGAGCTTTATGTTTTTTATGATACTTTTGGGCGTTTTCGCAGGCCTTTTTATTAAACTGATTTTACCGGAGTTGAAAAGCACTTGGATTTATACCGCCATAAGACTTATGATTTTGCCAATCGTTATGGGACTCGGATATGAATTTATAATGTTTGCGGGAAAGCACGATAACTTCATTACGAGAATTTTAAGCGCTCCGGGTCTTTGGGTACAGAGACTGACCACCAAAGAGCCTACTCTCGATATGCTTGAAGTCGCTATCGTCTCGATAAAATGCGCGCTCCGGGACGAGTTTCCCGAATTCAAAGAATTTTACGAGGAAAAGTCTTGGCTCAAAAAGGAAGAAAATTCTCCCGTTGACGAAGCCGAAAGCGAGCCTTTGCTTCAAGAAACAACCGAAAATAATTACGACGGAGAATTCTCGGAGTGACACTTGATGAGGCTATAAAAATTTTGGCCGAAAGCGGCATAGAAAACCCCCGTCACGAAGCAAAAATTATTTTCAGCGAAATAGGTAAGAAAAGCAATCTTGACTTAATCTCAAAAGATTGCGAGAGTAATTTGGTGGACGAGGCGGTTTTCAGGAGGAGCAAAAGAGAGCCTCTGCAATACATTATCGGCAGGGTGGGGTTCTTCCGCGAGGAATATTTTGTAAACCAAAGTTGTCTTATTCCGCGTTCCGATACTGAGATACTCGTAGAGTATGCTGTAAATAATATCAGAGACGGTGAGTCGTTTATAGACCTTTGCTCAGGCAGCGGTTGCGTAGCAATCTCAACCTTGAAAAACACAAACGCTACTACGGCGACAGCCGTGGAAATTTCAGAGGGCGCTGCCGACATCATAAAAAAGAACGCGGAGCATAACGGCGTTACAAACCGACTTTCCATAAAAATTCAAGACGCCCTTAAAGAGGCGGTTGAGGGTGAATTTTTCGCCCTGCTCTCAAATCCTCCATATGTCAGAGAGGACGTTTATAAAAAATTGGAAAAGGAAATTTTCTTCGAGCCCAAGATTGCGTTTGTAGCAGAGGATTTCGGACTTCAATTTTATAAGAAAATCATTCCGCTATATAAGGATAAAATCAAAAAGGGCGGATTTATGGCTTTTGAAATCGGCTTTGACCAAGGTTCTGACCTTTTAAAAATCGCGGAGGACTTTTCTCTTGGGTGCGAAATTTTGAAGGACTACTCCGGAAACGACAGAGTCGCCGTGATTAGAATGTAACAAAAGATTATTCTTTTCATACCTTGTTTATGAGGTGATGAAATTTATGAAAAACGTTGCAATAATTTTCGGCGGAGAGGGACCGGAGAGGGACATTTCCGTAAAAAGCGGATTTAATATTTTATCCGCTATTGATAAAAATCGCTACACGCCCCTGCCTATTTACATAAATCCGATGGGAGAATGGCTCCTTCTTTGCGATGATGCGGAAGAAATATTACTCCTTGGCGAAGAATACTTGGAAAGGGGCAAATTTATTAGAGTTTTTCCCGAAAACAAGAACGGAGAGGGCGGCTTCTCCCTATATCGCGAGCATATAAAATGCGACCTCGCCATTCCCGCTCTGCACGGCTGTTTAGGCGAGGACGGAGTTATTCAGGGAGCGTTGCAAACAGCAAAAATCAAGGCTCTCTCGCAAAGCGTTTTGGCGAGCGTTATCACTAACGACAAGGCGTTATGCAAATTGGTTGCAGACAAACTCCGAATTCCAAACGCAAAATGGATTTTGCTTACAGACGAAAATCCCGAGGACGCAAAAAAGAAAAGCGAGGAGGCTTTAAGCTATCCAATCTTTTTGAAAGGCTCTTCCTTCGGCAGTTCTATCGGCGTTTTCAAGGTGGAAAAAGCCGAGGACTTCATAGTATTTTACCGAGAAATCAGAAAGCTCGGAGAAAACAGAATTTTGGCGGAAGAGTATATAAATTCAGACTTTGAGCTCGAATGTGGTTTTGTAGATTTTGGCAAGGAAATTTTTATTCCCGAGGGCGTCATAAGCGGCGGAGATTTTTACGACTTTGACGAAAAATACGGTAGCTGCGGCAGCTTTACAGCCAATTTATCAATGATACAGGAAGATGTCTCTAAAAAGGTTATCGAGTTCTCAAAATTGCTCAAAGAGTATATAGGGATACGCTATATTTCAAGATTTGACTTTTTCATAAGAGGCGGCGAGGTGATTTTTAATGAAATCAACGCCTTTCCCGGTATGACAAAAACCAGTCTTTACCCTAAAATGTTGGAGAGGGAGTGCTCCTCTTTTTCGGTCGCGCTGACAAAACTGATAGATTACGCTATAAAGAATGATCGGACTTTTTGACTCCGGGCTTGGCGGAATTGCCACCCTTCAAGAAATCCGAAAAATCAATCCGTATATTGATATTGCGTTTTACGCGGACACAAAAAACGCGCCCTACGGAACGAAACGCAGAGATGAACTTGTCGAGCTTGCCAAAAGAGACATTCAAATTTTAAATGATGCAGGCTGCGAGAAGATTCTGATAGCCTGCTGTACGGCAAGTACCGTTTACGGCGAGTTATCCGATGAAGAACAAAGAATTGCAATCCCGATTATAAATTCAACTGCCGAAGCGGCAAAAGCAATTACCAAAAACAAAAAAATCGGGGTTATAGGAACTCACAGAACCATAGCCTCGGACGCTTTCAAGAGGGCTTTGAGACGGGAGGGGCGATTCGAAATTTATCAAAAGGAAACGCAGTTTTTAGTCTCTCTTACCGAGGGAGGCTGCAACGATAATTGCATTTCCAACAGAGAATTTCGCTTAATTTACGATGAACTGAAAGAATTTAAAACGAAAAATATAGATACCCTAATACTCGGCTGCACACATTTTTCACTTCTCAAACGGGTTATAGAGGAATGTCTGCCAACGGTAAGGACAGTTTCCTCAGCTGAGTGTGGAGCTCGGGAGATTTTGGGGTGTCGGGAATATAAAAACGAATGCGGAAGAAACATTTTTCTTTCCTAGAAAGGAACACCGAATGGCAAAATACAGACGCGGAAGAATAAACGACGCGGTGGCAAAGGAGCTGGCTATCGCTATGTTGGAGGTCAGAGAACCAAAGGTCACAAATAATTTTGTAAGCATAACGAGAGCGGAGGTCGCTCCCGACCTTAAATATGCAACCGTATATTTTTCATGTATGGGCGACACGAAAGAGAGCCTCGAGGGACTAAAAAAATGCGCGGGTATGCTGAGATATCACCTTGCAAAAGAGCTTAATTTGAGAATTACACCCGAACTGCACTTTGTGAAGGACGGCTCGATAGAGCACGGAGCGAAAATCGCAAAGCTGCTTGACGAGGTTATGGTTAAAGACGATAAAAATGAAGATTGAGTTTTCAAAAGCCGATACGGGCGACATTTCTGAAATACTTCAAATTGAAAAGAAGGTTTTTACTGACGCGTGGAGCGAGGGAGATATAAAATCGGCTGTCGAATCTCCAAATTCCATCTGCTACAAAGCCAAAGCGGACGGCGCGATTTGCGCCTATGTTCTCGGAAATAAAATTTTGCCGGAAGGCGAAATTTATCGCATAGCTACAGCTTTGGAATACAGAAATATGGGCATTGGCAGAGCCTTGCTCTCTCATCTTATAGAAAACGAGAAAAGCCAAGGCTTGTCCGACCTGTTTTTAGAATTCAGGGAAAGCAACAAGGTCGCCGAAAAACTTTACACGGGGTGTGGCTTTAACAAAATTTCAATCAGAAAAAACTATTATAAAAAACCGACCGAAAGCGCCGTGAATATGCATCTTTCAGTCGGTGGGAGAGACCGATGAATATTCTTGCTTTCGAGAGTTCCTGCGACGAGACAAGCGCTTCCGTTTTGGAAGTCTCAGAGGGAAATTTTAACATAAAATCGAATATTATTGCCTCGCAAATCGACACCCACAGGCTTTATGGGGGTGTCGTGCCCGAGATTGCCAGCAGGGCTCATATTGAAGCAATTTCAAGGATAAGCTACGAAGCTCTCGATGCCGCGAGGATTACCCTTTCGGAAATCAATCTGATATGCGTTACTGCGAGTCCCGGTTTAATAGGAGCGTTGTTGGTGGGGGTTAATTTTGCAAAATCCTTGGCGATTTCAAACAACATTCCTCTTGTTGCGGTAGACCATATTAAAGGGCATATCGCAAGCGCGTATCTCACAAAAAATCCTCCGCAGCCGCCCTTTATCGCACTTGCAATTTCGGGCGGACACACTGCAATTTACAAGGTTAAAACCAACACCGATATCGAGATGATAGGAACTACCAGAGACGATGCGATAGGCGAAAGCTTTGACAAAATCGGCAGATTAATCGGTATTCCCTACCCTGCCGGACGCGGTTTTGACGAGCTGTCTACGGAAGGGTTTATCAAAGCCACGGGTGACGAAGTTAATTTTTACTCAAAATACAAAAAGAGCGCGGCATATAAGGACAAGGAGATGCTTCTCCCCTCTCCCGCTATTTCCGGAGATACGCTGGATTTCTCCTTTTCGGGCTTAAAAACCGCCGCTATTAATCTTCTTCACAAGTTTGAGATGAAGGAACAGAAATTGGACAAGTCTCTTTTTGCCGCGAGATACACCTACGAGGCGGTAGAGGCAGTAGCTAAAAGAATTAAGGAAGCTCTCTCTCAAAACCCGGGCTGTGATTTGGTAATTGCAGGCGGCGTTGCAGCCAACTCACACATAAGACGCAGACTTGCTGAAATTGCAAAGCAGATGAAGGTAGAAATACATATTCCCGACATAAGCCTTTGCGGTGACAACGGCGCTATGATTGCGGCGGCCGGTTATTTTGAATACCTGAACGGGAATTTCGCTGACGCTTCCCTGAACGCAAGCGCGCTTGACTCAATATAATTTTTGACAAGGAAACTAACGATGGAACATATAAACAAGTTGAAGGGTACATTTGATAAAAAAATAGAAAACGACGTTTCACATACAAACGTTTCAGGCGCAGTTGTAAAAAGATTGCCCAGATACCACAGGTATCTCGGCGAGCTCTTGCGTTCGGGAACGCTGCGAATATCCTCTCATGAGCTGTCGCAGCTGATGAAGGTTACTGCTTCGCAAATAAGACAGGACCTCAACTGCTTTGGCGGCTTCGGTCAACAGGGTTACGGATATAATGTAAAGTATTTATATGGAAAAATCAGCGAGCTCCTTGGCGTTTCCGAAGGTTACAGGGCGATTATCATAGGCGCAGGACATCTTGGACATGCTCTTGCGGCTACTCATATGTTTGAGAGACGCGGCGTAAGTCGCGTAGCGATGTTCGACATAGATAAAAATATAATCGGAACAAAAATTTGCGGTATTCCCGTTTACGACGTTGCCTGCCTCGGAGAATTTTGCAGAAAAGAAAAAATAGATATCGGAGTTCTTTGCGTCCCAAAGGAAGCGGCGTATGAAATTTCGCAGCTTCTTATACAAAACGAAGTACGCGGAATTTGGAATTTTTCCAACACCGAGCTCAACCTTGGCGACAGTGAAATCATCGTAGAGAATATTCATCTCGGGGACTCGCTTATGAAGCTGTGCTACGAAATCAAAACCGCCACGGAGGAAAACAAATGAGCAAATACAAAATTTTGCCCCTCAATTTAGTGGGAAAGGATGCCTTCACCGAGGCATCAAAGGAGGAACTTCGGGTTCTTCTGGCTCTGATTTCGCAAAACGGAAAAGAACTCAACGAGGAAGAAATAGCTAAAATCGCCGGAACTTCAAAGGCCAGAGCGCTCTCCTCAATCGTTTATTGGCAGGAGGCGGAAATAATCCGTGAGATTGAAAAAGAGGAAAGTATAACCTACGAATTTGAAAAGAAAATACGAAGCGGCGAAATTACCGACGACGGCTCATTGAAGGTTGCAAAGACTATAAGAAACGAAAATTTGCAGCCCCTTCTCGCCGAATGTGAGGAGATCATGGGCAGAACACTCAACTCTACCGAGACCAAGGAAATCGTGGCTCTGCACACCCAATACGGTCTTGACGACGAGTACATAGCAACTCTCGCTTCCTATATTGCAAAAACACGCAAGCTCTCTCCGAGAGTTTTAGTCAACAGAGCTTTGAAATTGGTTGAGAGAGAGATTGACAGCGCAGACAGCTTAAAGAGATACATAGAGGAAAGAGAGAGCGAGAGCGAAAGCGAATACGAATTCAGAAAGCTGTTTGGCATAAAAGAACGAGCTCTCTCAAAATCCGAGAAAGAATATTTTGCTAAATGGAGTAAGGATTACGGTTATTTCACCAACATAGTCGGTGAGGCGTACGATATTGCGGTCATTCACACCAGAAAAGCCTCGCTTTCTTATATTGATAAAATCCTTAAAAGCTGGCACGATGCAGGCTGTAAGACCGTAGAAGACTGCCGTAAAAAGCAGGTGGAGGAAAAAGAAATACGCAAATCGCAAAGCGCCCGAGCAAATTCCGAAAAGGAAAAAGACAAGACAAAAGAAAGATACGGTAATTTCGATATTCACGACGCCTTTGCAAAGGCTCTTGAACGAAGCTACGGCAAAAAATAAGGGGAGGCTCTTATGTACGGAAAAGAAAATTTTATTAAGGTCAAGGGCATAATAGAAAACAGGCGGAAAACCGCCTTGGAAACTGCCGAAAAACGCTGTGAGCGCGTGCGACTTATGAGTGAGGAAATCGCAAGGATAGACAAGGAGCTCGAAAAGACGGGGCTTTTGATTTTCAAGACTGCCTGCGCAGGCGGAGATATTGAAAAAATAAGAGACAAAAACAGAAAATTGATGGAAAGTCGGGCTTTGGAGCTTAAAAAAATCGGCTATCCGGAGGACTACACCGAGCCTTGCTTCGCCTGTGAGATGTGCGGTGATACGGGCTTCCTCGATACTGCTATGTGCAGTTGTATGAAGGAGCTGATTTTGAAGGAGAATATTCTATCCTCGGGTATGGGCAACCTTATGGAGTCTCAATCCTTTGAAAATTTTGACATAAATTGGTACAGAGATGACGCGGAAACCTATGAGAAGATGAAAAACAACCTCGAATTTGCAAAGCACTTCGCAAAGAATTTCTCTATTCCAACCTCGGCAAACATTCTGTTAATGGGTAAAACCGGACTGGGCAAAACCCATATAACCACCTCTATTGCGAGGGTTATTATTGAGAAAGGCTACGAGGTTTTATACGACACGGCTCAAAATATATTCGATGCTTTCGAAAATGATAAATTCAGGAGAAGTTACGCAAACACGGAGCTTCGAGGCGAGAAATTTTTGAATTGCGACCTTTTGATTATCGATGACCTGGGTACTGAATTTTCAAGTCAGTTTACGGTTTCCTGCCTATATAACATTCTGAACACAAGACAAAACAAAGGACTGTCCACAATACTGTCCACAAATCTAAGTTATAAGGAATTTAACGCGAAGTACGAGGACAGAATTTATTCCCGGCTTATCGGTTCAAACACAAACGTTTTACTGTTTGACGGACGGGATTACAGAATCAACAAGAGATAATTTACATATAAAAGGGCTGCCTCAAATTCAAAATTTGAGGCAGCCCCCTTGTTATTTTCATTGAATTTTACTGTCCGCTGAATACAGAAGCAATCTTCGTTATGCTTGAAGTATTGGCTTCTATGTACTTCGCATAATCTTCGTACTGCTTGCGGTAGTTCAAATACTCGATATAGTACTCCGCAACAGACGCGTTGGAATCGGGAGTGTAGGTCTTGAAGGTATAAGCAGCAAGCGTAAGCGATTCATAAAGAGCGGGAAGCTCTTTTGTGAAGGCAATCTTCTTGTTAAACAGGTTCGATATCTTACCTATACTTGAAGATATATCCGCCTTGTTCGCAGGATAACGCTTTTCGGCCTCTTCAACGACTTCGTTTGTTTCACCGCTCAAAGTCCATTGGTTCATATTTGACCAAGTGTAACCTACAGGTGTTTCGTCATCAATTCCGGAAACAACCTCCAAAACAACTGCAACAAAGAAGGAGGTTGTGTTGTTTGACTCTATTATAAGTCTTTGAATTTTGTTTCTTGAATACTCCTGAGCGCCGCCGTTACTTACAGAATCCTTTGGTCCAAAGGTGTTATCAAGCGTTAAGCTGTCAGCGCCGATGACGTTGAAGGAGTAAATATCAACAGGGGAAACTATACTTGCGCGAAGCCAAGTGGTAGTACCGTTTGTCACGTTTTTAAGCCAAGCGGTTTTTCCGTCTGAATCAAGGAGAATATCCTGCGCAGTATGCGCAACCCATCTTGCGCTGCGCAGTCCGCCCTTGAAATAAATTTCGTCTTGGATTACGGTAGTCTTATTATCGTTCATTACCATAATACCGCGACTGGCCTTGGACGTTGCGGTGAGGTAAACATCGGTATTATCCAGTATAGCGTAATTTCCGTTCTCGTTTTCAAACGTCTTGGTAATTACACCGCCGGCGCTGCGTTCCTGTCCGAAAGGAAGTTCGCCCGTCAAGCCCTGAGAGTCGGTCATATAAATTACGTTCTGACCCTCCGTGGTAGTTCTGTAATATTGATATCTCTTTGAACCGTAGTACTCAAATACCGCAGTATTTTCGCTGCCGAGGTCCATAAACCAAACAACGCCTTTATTGTGGTAAATAAAGTTACCCGAGTCAAGCTGACCGAAGTTAGCGTCGTTTCTGCCGCCCATAATACCTGCGTAGAGAGCGCCTTCCGACCAATCGGAACGGGTTACATAGGCTTCAAGGCCCGTCATATAGTAATTGAGAGGAGGTTCAAAGGTTTCAACCACTCCGTCATAGGGATAGAAGAAGAGGTCGAACATAGAAACCTCTTTTCTGCCGGATGAAAGCTGGTCTGCGCGCACAGATACAAGAGCTTGGTCGCCAAAAAGCTTGCCTGCGTAGTTGAAGCACTGTGTCTCCATTCCCGCAAGAGGGCCGTTTATGCCGTCGAAGCCGCCGTCATGATAGTTCCAGATTTTACCGTCGCTTGACTCTATGTGGAGAGCGTAGTAACAGGTCTTATCAAGTCCCCAAGTGTTCTCAATGCCGTAGGTTGTACCGCTTGCGCTTTCAAGGGACATAAGAAGGTAAAAGAGATAATTCGTAGCGTATGACCAGTTTGTTGCAGACTCGGTATATGCGCCGTCCGGAGCATAGAGATCAAGACCGAGACTTGCGAGATTTGCAAGGTTATTACCTACAAGGAAGAATATTTGGTCAAGGTATTCAGCCTTATCCATAAGAGCCATAGCGCCAATTATCATACCTGCGCTGCCAACGGTATTCCAATGGTCGTCGCGAGTTGTGTATGCGCTCAAATCACCGAGAGGTCTGACCTCCTCGCAGACGATTCCGCTGCTGGAATTATAACCGTGCCTTACACCTTTTTCGTAAATTGCGGTTGCCAAGGCATCAACGTCCTTACCGAGAGAAACGAATCCATTGTACAGCCAGTCGTAGCCGAGAGCAAAATGGAGTGTTGCCTCTGCGCAATCAACCATATACGCAGGGCCCCAGTGACCGAATGAGGCTATTGCCGTCATATAATCATAAGCAAGAAGAGCGTACTTCTCTTCACCCGTAATCTGATATGCAAATGCGAGAGGGAGAATGTTGCCTGTAAACTCAGTCAGGTTTTCAATGCGTCCTTCTAAGCTGCTATATCCGTTATTGACGTCTACCGGGACTTTATTCGCCTTTATACCGGCGTAACCGTCTCCGTTGGTTTCAGCAATCTCATTATAAAGCTCCTCCGCTTCGCCAACAACAGACTCTATATAACCCTTCAAGGTTGCGTTTGAGCCGTTATAATCAGCTTTCAATCTATCAAAAGTGGACTGATTTGCCACGAGATACGGATGGGAGAATGCTACCTTTTCACCGTCTTTATCAACTGTGGTATTTTCTTTTATATCTTCATAGATGCTCATACCGGAAGCAATTTGGTCGTCCTTTCTGGCCGAGGCAGAAACGTCAAATATAAACTTCTTCATAAGTTTAAGCATCAAATCAAGGTTGCTGTCTCTGTGAACAAGAGGCTTTGGTCCTTCGGTCAAATATGATTTGTTTTCAAGAACGTCAAATTTCAACTGACCGAATTTTCCTCCGGCATAGCTTTCAAGAAGAGCGGAAAGCTCGTAGCCCGCCTCGAAATTCTCAATTCCGCGTCCGAGTGTGTTTAGGTAATTATTGATTATATCAATTTCTTTGTCGGTTTCGGCAAATTCCAAAAGTCCTTCAACGTCGCTGACTATCTTGTCGCGCATGGTATCCTCGTATACTACGAGAAGCCCCATTTCATCATAGTCTGCGACCCAGCCCGGAAACAGAACTTCTATATCCTTCGCGCCGATTGTCGCATACTTCTGATTTTCGGAAACCTCTACGATACCGGGAGCAATACTTAACTCTATTCTGTTACCCGCTACGGTTGCGTTGGCCCTTCCCATTGTGATATACGTAGCAGAAGAACCCGTCGTGATATCGTATGAGGAGCCGTGCACGTAATATGGGAATCCGATATAGTCAAGGAGAAGTTCAAGCGGAACTCTTACTTCTCCGTCAATTTTAACGGGAGCGCCGTATGTGCCGTCGTAGATAGGCTGTCTTTCGTTTTTCACAAGCGCGTAATTTACGCCAACCTTCATCGCAAGCGCATTCTGTAAAACTTGCTCGTTAGTCTTAGAGTTGATATTTTCCAAAATCTCTACGGTTTTTTCCATAATGCCGTTAACGCTTGCGCCCTTGTTGTTTGCATCAACAGGAACAGGAACGGAAGAACCGTTGTAAACGCGATAATCATCCACACAGTAGCCCATACCGTGCTTTGTTTTATCCGTTGAGAAAGGAACAACGAAGTGACAGCGGAGAATACCCTTGTCACCGGGCTTGGTATACGGTTCAACAAATGTATACTGTTGTGAGTATGTGTGAGTTGCCTCGTCAAACTCGCCGTAGTAGAGTGTCATGGTCATATCGTCCTTCGTCCAGTCGAAAGCGATAGCCAGATTCATCCATTCGTCCGTAAGAGTGCAGACCTCAAACGGCTCTTTGTTACTGTAATTGAAGTAGAGCTTGTTGCCCTTAATATAAAGCGTATTATTTTTGATTGTCATACCGCCGTATTGATGATAGAAAACCTGACCGAAATCCTTTGCATAGTCGTCAAATTTGAGTCTCATCTCAAAAACGGTGCCGAATTGGTCCTCTTTTGCGATAGCCGCTCCGAAGTCCGTGGTGAGCAAAGCGTCCGCCGTACCGTTCGGGCCGGTTTCACAACGCATGAAGTAGTTGTAGTCGCCGTTCGGCAAAATTTCGCTATCTATTGATATATCGTGATTTTTGCCAACGCTTTCCGGCGAAGCGCCAAAACCGTTATAAAAGTCCCATCCTTCTTCGTAATTTCTGTTGTAGATGACTTCCAGCTCGGTTGCCATACCGTCTTCAGCGGCTCCCGCTGTAAAGGAAAATATCGTGAAGGTGGATACAAAGGAGGCTATTATAAGTATGAACGATAAAATTCTGTTAAATTTGATTTTCATTATTTATATACCTCCTAAATCAGTTATTAAATATTTTCTTGAAAAATTCAAGAATGCTTTCGTGTATCGACACTGTTCTTACCGAGCAAACTATATTCGTGGTCTCGTCTATCGCGCTATTTACATCCTCGATGCCTTTGTTGTAGTTGGCAAGATATTCGTTGTAGGTATTAAACGCATCGTCCACGCCCTCAATGTCGGTGGAAATTTTATCAACGACAAGCGAGCATTTTACGAGATTCGGATACATATCCTTTATATTCTTTGCATTCTTTAACTGCTTTACATATCCTTTCAACAAAGCGCTGTACGCTTCTGTCTCTTTCAAAATTTCATTGTATGAATCGAACTCGTCAAGAGCGGCGTTAACGTCAACCTCTTCGAGCGTGACGTCCATCGCGTAAGAGTAGTTGAATGCCTCTTCGTAAAGAGCTTTGAGCTCCGCATAGGTTGTGCACGTGGGCATTCTCTCGACAATATTTACAAAGGCTATCGTGTTTTGTCTTATAACACCTTCGTTCGTGCCGAACTGAATTTCCACGTCCCTTATGTATACTTCAAGAAGTTCGAGAAGCGATACGATTTCTTCATTATTCATATCAAGGTCGTTTGACGCTACGTATTTTTCTACGAACGTGCAGATACCCTTTTTCTCAATGTATGAAGAAACGTTCTTGAAATCGTTGAGCTTATCGCCGATTATCTCGATGTGTTCAAGCTGAAGCAACTCGTAGAAATAATTATCTATCGCCTCAAAGTTTTCTTTTGCTTCTGCAAATCCCTCTACGTCAGGATTGTAAACTTCCGATTTAACGATATCTCTGGCGACCTGAACATAAACATTAATTTCATCGTAATGGTCGCTCCAATATTCCTCGGTTGCCTCATAACCTTCCATAGCGGCTATAATTTCCATACATTCAATTAGAAGTTTACTTCTTTCAAGTCTGTTTCTTACGTCAATTACTCCGGGGATTGACTCTATGTAGGAGAGAACATCCGTTTTAAGAAGCTTCTCAACCTCTACGATTAACGGGTCGTCGCAAACAGCTTGGTAATTTGATACATCGTAAAATGCGCAAAGTTCAAAGAGCTCTTGAATTTCCGCATATCTTCTCTGCATAGCGGAATAGGTCGAGGCTCTGTCAAATCTCCTCATTGCATACACGAGGTTAACTATGTTTTCCATATGCTCAATATCCATATTGAGTTGGACGAGCTGATTTTGAATTTCCGCAATTCTGGGATCTGTGAGAACGATATTCAAGGCGTTATCAGTGATAAACTTACTGATAGCAGAAGATGCGTTTCTTCTCGACTCGTAGTTTTCACTTGTAACTCCGTTAGAGCCGTCAGGACGCTTAAACGGGTCGAGCCTGGATATAACGTCGTATTTAAGCTGGTTATATACGTATTCTCTCGCAGCGCCGGATATTTCATCCTTGTCGCTTTGGTCGAGACTCTCATATCTTTCGACGTAGGAAGCAAGGCTGCTGTCGGATTTCACCGCGTCGTAAATTTTACCTATCTCATTAAGAGCGTAAGACCTGTTAAGCTCCGAGTAGTTTTCGTCCGTTACTATATCCACATATAACTTGAATTTGTCGGCGTTGGTGTTACCGATAACGTTGGTTCTGTCGCGGTATGTAGTACCGGGGTAGGTCTGTATATTATCCAAAGCAATGGTAGTGTGAGACGAGTTAGGTCTGAGACGGAACTGTGTAAGGTCGTAGAGCCAACCGTTTCTGTTGGATACGTTAGCCCACACGCCAATAGGCTCGTAGTCTACGTAAAGAGTTACCGCTTGCGCGCCTGTACCGTCGTTTGTGGTATAGCAAAGAGTGATGTGCGTCCACTGTCCTGCGGTAAATACGTCCTGAGCTGCGGTTACCCATCCTTCATAACCGTGATAAGGCTTATATTTGATATCGCCGTTTTCAAACCAGAAATAGTCAATAACGTTGGACTTATTGTTTTTCGCCATACCCGAGCAGCTGATAAGGAAGCCCTTGACGGTATCGCTGTAAGTCATAATGTCAAATTCAAAGACAAGTCCGTTTGTGGTGTCTCCGATTCTGCCCATATCGAAGAAGCCGTTGACCGAGCCAACCGCAGAGGAGTTTCCTGTTTCGTCTCTGAGCTCGGTTGTGCCCTTGCCGAGTGTCATAAGAAGGAATTTATTACCGTCCTCATTGACTACCTCTGCGTAAGTTGCGTTACCGACGGTGTTCGCGTTGTGGGTGTGGCTCCAAGCCATGTTGTGAGGGAAGGCTGTGCCGCTATCGAATATGTAGTTCAATTCTGCGTAAGGAGCACCCTTGTAGAAATTCTCCTCGACAGGCGCAGAATATTGCAGAGTCTTTTTCATATCCTCCGTTCTCTTTGCGATATCCGCGTTAATCTCAGCAACCTTTTGAGAAAGTACGGGGTAAGAAGGATCAAGCTCTAGGGTTTCTTTATATCCGGGAGCGTTTTTATGTTCTTTGGACACAAGACAAGCGTTGATTCTGTCCGAGATTGTATTGAGTCTCGCGTGTTTGAGAGAAGTATCGTTGTACTCGTACGCATAATAAGACGCGATGAGTAATTTGAATTCATAAACCTCGTAAGAACTCAAATCAAGCAGAAACTGCTCGTATTTCGCAGAATATCCGGGATTCAAATTTGTTCCGTCTACGCAAGATTCTATAAAATTGTGAAGAGCTAAACTGCTCTTTCTCGTAGCGTCGGAATCTTCAATGATACTGCCGCTTCCGATAGATTTAGGCTCGTCAATGAAAGCGTCAAGTGTAGTGAGAGCATCCGACGTCGGCTTCAAATCCGCCAATAATCCTATGGCAACATCAAGAGAAAGCGAGCTAACGTCAGTCATTATCTTCTTAATAGCGTTGCTGTCAGCGTCGAAGTAAGGCGCTTTCTTCATATGTGTTAAGTGATCTGAGAGCTGCTGTAAACGAGACTGCTTTTGAGCTGCATCTTCTATGTTTACAATTTCAGCCATATCCGCTTGGACAAAATCCAGGTTAACGTCGTTGAATTTTTCAACGAAATCCTCGTATGCATCCTGTGCGGGCTTATCCGCCGGCTTCGGGTTCAACGGATACGTTTCGGTGTAGTTTACCAAGATATACAACTGGTAATACCGTTTTTCCAGACTGGTCTGCTTAGATGCAGAATCGAGTTTGGCAATTGCCGTTTCGATAGATCCGGTATATTCATCGGCAGCTGATATAGCTATTACAACGCCGCAGGCAACCAATGATACTATCACCAATGCAATCAAAAAACTAAACGTTTTTTTCATTTTGTACTCCTTGCTTTATATATGTTTTATTTGAAATAATTATATCACTCCATCTCTTATTTTTCAATCTTATTTTAATATTTTTATGGAAATTGACTATAAAATTCTACTTTTTACACAAATCACTGCAAAATAATAAAAACGGACCTGTATTTTTGACAAGTCCGTTAATTTTTGAGATAAATACTCGATTGATAATTTTTGCGGCATTTTGTTAAATAATTTGCCGATTTTGACTATTTTTGTTTACAAAAATCTGGTTTTATTACTTTTTCCAATACTTTCTATCCAGCGACCTGTACATAATTGCTTCTGCCACGTGCTCCTCTTTTATCGTCTCGCTTTGATCCAAATCAGCTATTGTTCTCGCTACCCTGAGCACTCTGTCGTGTCCGCGGGCTGACAGCCCAAGGGCTTCAAACGCCTCTCTCATAAGCTCGGACGCTTCCTTGGTGGGCACGCAATACTTGTGAAAAAGAGACACTGACATATTTGCATTAAGCACTCCTTCTCTGTCGTTGCCGTGGCGCAGTCTTGCGTTTGCAAATTCTCGCGCGGCGTTAACTCTTTGACGAATAAGCGACGACGGCTCTCCCACAGGGCCTTTGCCGGAAATCTCATCGTAAGAAACGCTGGGAAGTTCTATCTCTATATCTATTCTGTCAAGGAGAGGCCCGCTGATTCTTTCAAGATATTTCTTTACGGTCTGCGGCGCGCAGGTGCAGGTGCGATTAGGGTCTCCGAAATATCCGCATTTACAAGGGTTCATAGCGCACACCATCATAAAATTGGCAGGATAATTCACCTTTGCCTGTACTCTCGTAACGGTAATTTCACCGTCCTCCAAAGGCTGACGCAAAGACTCGGAAACACTCTTGGGAAATTCCGGCAGCTCATCAAGGAACAAAACGCCGTTATGGGCCAAAGAAATCTCTCCGGGCCTCGGATTTGAGCCGCCGCCCACGAGTCCTACTCTGCTCATAGTGTGATGAGGCGCTCTGAACGGGCGTTCGGTTACCAGATTCCCCTTTAAAGTACCTGTTATGGAATGTATTTTGGTCGTCTCCACCGCCTCTTCGAACGTGAGGTCCGGGAGAATGGAGGGCAGCCTCTTGGCGAGCATTGATTTTCCCGTACCGGGAGGGCCTATCATAAGCACGTTGTGTCCGCCTGCGCAGGCGACTTCAAGAGCTCGTTTTGCCTTGTACTGACCGCGAACGTCGGCAAAATCAAGCTCTCTGTCCGAAAACGAACTTGTAAAGCTGCTTTTGTCAAAAATTTCGGGCTTGATTTCTTCTCTTCCGGTAAAGTGCTCTATCAAAGAGCGAACGCTTTTGACGCCGTAGACCGTCAATCCCTCGACTACCGCCGCTTCGGGCGCGTTTTCTTCGGGAACAAACATGTATTTCTTACCGCTCTGCTTTGCGCTTATCGCCATAGGCAGCACTCCGCGAATTCCGCGCACCTCGCCCGAGAGCGAGAGCTCGCCGACTATACATTTATCCGAAAAATCTATACTTCTCGGTATTCTGTTATCGCTCTGCAAAATCGCGCATATAATGGCGAGGTCAAACGCCGTTCCCTCCTTCTTTCTGTCCGCAGGGGCAAGGTTAATCATTATATCCATAGAGGGAAATTTTATGCCGCTGTTTTCGCAGGCAGACATAACTCTGTCTTTTGCCTCTTTTACCGCGGTATCGGCAAGTCCAACCAAATCAAAGCGAGGAATCCTATTCCAAGCGCTGCATTCGACAGTTACCTCAAATCCGTCAATTCCGAGTATTCCCGATGTATAAATTTTAGTTAGCATTGAAGTCCTCCGTGCGAGTTGAGCGTTAGTTTAAGACTATTGTACACCCACGCAGAGAAAAAATCAATACTTTTTATTGACATAGCAGAATTTTTGTGTTATCCTAATTCATAGAAATATGTCCGAAAATTCACACGGTATGGGGGTAAAACGACTTATGAGTGAGATTTTTGCGCGTACGGAATTAATGCTTGGCGAAGCGGCGATGGAAAAACTGAGGAAGTCACGAGTCATAATTTTCGGCGTTGGCGGAGTTGGGGGATACGCTCTTGAAGGGCTTATCAGAAGCGGGATTTACAGAATTGACCTTGTTGACGGAGATACGGTTTCAAAAAGCAACATCAACAGACAAATTATCGCAACGGCAAACACGGTCGGTATGCCCAAGGTTGAAGCGGCGAAAGAGAGAGCCCTGTCAATTAACCCCGATGCGAACATCAACATTTTCAACCTCTTTTACTGCGAGGAAACGAAGGAAAAAATCAATCTTGAAAACTACGATTATGTAATAGACTGTATTGACACCGTAAGCAGTAAAATTATGCTTATTGAAGAAGCCTACAACAAAAAAATCAAAATTATATCTTCAATGGGCGCAGGCAACAAATTAGACCCAACGAGGTTTGAGGTAAGCGACATTCATAAAACCTCGGTCTGCCCTCTGGCGAGAGTTATAAGGCAAAAAGCAAAACAGCTCGGAATAAAAAAATTGAAGGTGGTATACTCCAAGGAAGAACCGCTCAAAAGGGTTGTGGAGGACGAAAGCTCCGCAAGACACGCTCCCGGAAGCGTAGCGTTTATTCCTTCCGTTGTAGGACTCATTATAGCCGGAGAGGTCGTAAAGGATTTGATAAAATAACAGAGTCCCGATACGAAAACGCACTTTCAAAATGCAAAAGCGATTGATTGTTGGCACAAATTATATCTTCCGCCAAAAACGGAGCTGCCGAAAATGCGGCAGCTCCGTTTGGCTTTATTCAATTACGGCTCGATGAAAGGGCCGTTATTTTCTTTTATCGAGCTTATTTGCAAGATACGTACCGAGCATTTGAAGTCCCTGCACCATTAAAATCAAAATAATTACTGCAATAAACATAATCAGCGTTTGATAGCGGTAGTAGCCGTAATTGATCGCGATTTTTCCGAGACCGCCCGCTCCCAAAGCACCGCTCATCGCGCTGTAACCGAGTATTGTGGTGATTGCGATTGTGAAATTGGATACAAGAGAGGGTACGCTCTCGGGAATTATAACCTTGCAGATAATTTGCATCGGTGTTGCACCCATACTTTGAGCCGCCTCAATTATATTTGAGTCTACCTCTCTCAAACTGCTTTCCACAAGCCTTGCCACAAAAGGAAAAGCGGCAATTACAAGGGGCACTACCGACGCCATCGTGCCGACGGACGTTCCCACTATAAATCTTGTCAGCGGTATTACGAGTATCATAAGAATCAAAAACGGAATACTTCTGAGAAGATTTATGATAACGTTAAGTGTTGCAAGAATGGGTTTAGGCAACGGAAGCACACCGTCCTTTTCTCCGACGACGAGTAAAACTCCTATTGGCAGACCTATTACGATAGCCATAACGGTTGACAGGAGCGTTACGTAGAAGGTTTCAAATATGGCGTATGGGATTTCATTCACCAGAATTTTCCACGCCATTTCAAGCTTTTCAGGGTCAAACATCTACGTTCACCTCCTCGTAAAATACGTTTTCGGCTTTGTTTAAAAATTCAAGAGCAGAAGCGATTTGCTTCTCGTCATTAGGGATACCGAGAAGCATACTTCCGTAAATTTTATCGTCAATACAGCGAGTAGCTGCCGAAAGTATATTTACCAGCACTCCGCACTTCAAGGCGAGAGTTGAAATAAGGGGCGTCCCCGTTGCTTCCGCGCCGTTGAACATCACGCGAATTCTCTTTTCCTTGGTTGGATTTGATACGATATTATCCTCCCCGCCCGGAAATACAAGTCTGCGCGCGGCAGTGGACTTGGGAGAGGCGAAAATATCTCCGACAAGCCCCTCCTCAACCACCGCTCCGTCATCGAGAATTGCAACGCGGTTGCAAATTTCCTGAACTACGCTCATTTGGTGAGTGATTATTATAACGGTAATGCCGAGCTTGCGGTTTATTTCCTTGATCAGTTCAAGAATTGAATGTGTAGTATTCGGGTCGAGCGCGCTGGTAGCTTCGTCGCAAAGGAGAACCTTTGGATTGGTGGCAAGAGCTCTCGCTATCGCTATTCTCTGCTTTTGTCCGCCGGAGAGCATGGCGGGGTAGGCGTTCGCCTTTTCGGGAAGCCCTACAAGCTCAAGAAGCTCCATCGCCCTTTTCTTTGCCTCTTCCTTTTCCACCCCTGCAAGCTCCATCGGGAAGCAGATGTTTTTAAGGCAGGTTCTCTGCATAAGCAGATTGAAGCTTTGGAAAATCATCGTTATTTCTCTGCGTTTTTCACGCAGCCCCGCAGGATTCAAAGCGCCTATATCGACTCCGTCAATAACCACCTTGCCCTCGGTAGGTCTTTCAAGCATATTAATACATCTGACGAGGGTGCTTTTTCCCGCTCCGCTCATACCGATAATGCCGTAAATATCACCGTCGGCAATTTTAATGCTTACATTTTTTAATGCATAGACAGTGTCGGTAGGCGTATCAAATTGCTTACACAAGTTTACAATTTCTATCATTTTTGTTTTTCTCCATACGGCAAATTCGGGAAGTCCGTAATTGAACTTCCCGTTGCTTTTTAGTTATTAATTGTTCTTAATTGCGTCGAAGGAATCGTGCTTTGCGCTGTATACACCCATAGGCTCGTGATGTACTTCAAGAACGGATACGAGGTGTGTATTGTTCTCTGCGTTGAAGTCTGTGAGGTACGGAACGTGCTGGAAGTAGTTTGCATCAAACTCTCCGCTTTCAACAACGTTGTTAGGTTGTACGTAATCGGTAAACTCAACTATTTCAAGCTCAATATCCTTTGCTGCAAGAATTGTCTTTGCCGCTTCAAGAATGTCCGCGTGGGGTGTGGGAGATGCTGCAACCTTTATTTTGGTATCTTTGAGAGCATCGTAATCTACGTCATCCGCATATCCGTCGCTGTCAACGTCGGTGAGATCGCAGACAATAGCGCCCTTGTAGTTTGTGTTAATATAGCTCTGAACCGCAGCAGAGTTAACCGCAGCAACAAGAGCCTTGATTTTATTTGAGTTTTCATTTCCCTCTTTAACTGCAATAATGTTCGGATAAGAAACGTCCGTTCCCTCTGTTACGAAGGGAGTCAGGCCTGCGCCTATTGCATAGTTGGAATTGATTACTGCGTATGTAACGTCATTAAGAATTGATGGGATTTGAGCCGCTTCAACCTCTTGGAATGTGATGTTGTAGGGGTTCTTGACAATGTTAGCGGGTGTAATTGTCTCTTTCGTATTGTCGTCAAGCTCGATTAAGCCCTGAACTTCGAGAAGTCGAAGAGCGCGCGCTTCATTCGTTGTATCGTTAGGAATTGCTATTGTAACTCCTTTATTACAAGATGCAAGCCCAATTACGCAAGTAAGCGCAAGAGCAACGGTAAGCAAGAGTGTGATGATTTTTTTCATTTTCGTTTTTCCTTTCGGTATGTTCGTTTTTGATGTTGCTATTGTAACACATATTTTCCCGTTTGTCCAATACTGCTTACATATTCCGAGTTATAGGAAAAACTTATAGCTTATATCCGTTATTGTTATTTTTCAAATAATTCTGCACTTCTTCGATATAAAAGTTAGCCATTTTTGTCAACGTGCTGTTTTTTCTTATAATGTAACCGATTTCCATCGCGCTGTTCTGGTTTTCGGCATCAGCCTCAAAGGGAATGGAGACGTACTCGCTGCCATTCAATTCCTCGCAGATAATTCTCGGACAAAGAATATAGCCATTCAGTCCTACCATCAAGTTAAGCACCGTAGCTCTGTCGCATACTTTGATAATTCTGGGGTATTCGTTGGTGCTTAAAATTTCTTCCGAAAAATAGAACGAGCTATTGTCTCCCTGCTCGTAGGAAATACAGGTGTAATTTTCAAGGTCGGCAAAGCTTATTGACTTTTTACTCGCTAAGGGGTGCCCCTTCCAGAGATAAACGCAGGAGTCACATTCCAAAAGTCTGTGAAACTCCAGGTTATTATTATTCAGAAGCTTGGTAACTATTTTCCTGTTGAATTCGGATAGGTAGAGTATACCTATTTCGCTTTTTTGAGTGCTTACGTCGTCGATTACGTTTCTCGTCCTCGTCTCGCGAATGGCAAATTCGTACTTGGTTGCGTCAAAGTTCTTTACCATTTCAACAAAGGCTTTAACCGCGAAGGAATAGTGCTGGGCGGAAACTCCGAATTTCTTTTTCGCAGTTCCTATTTTCCCGTACTTTTCCATCATATTTTCATACTGCTGATACACCTGTCTTGCGTAAGAGAGAAATTCCACGCCGTCGCTCGTAAGAGTTACACCTCTACCGCTTCGGTTGAAAATAGTAATTCCCATTTCTTTTTCAAGTTCTTTGATAGAACTGGTAAGAGAGGGCTGGGCGACGTAAAGCTGCTCGGCCGCTTTATTGAGAGAGCCGGTTTCCGAAATTGCTATTACATACCTTAACTGTTGAATTGTCATATATTATCCACCTTATAATAAAAATCTATATCCAGTCTATAATATATCACAATTAACTATAAAAATCAAGTAGGAAGTTTAGGAAAAAATAAAAGCTGCCGTGTTTATGAAAAAGCAAATAACGAAACCGACCAAAGTAGGTATCAGAGCCGCAAGGGAGGTATATTTTACACTTTTTGTCTCTTTATATACCGTCAAAAGCGTCGTTGAACAGGGAAAATGAAATAGACAGAAAACCGCCATACAAACCGCCTTCAAGGGAGTAAAGCCGTTCGATATCAGAAGCTCAGCTATCGGCAAATCCCCA
The DNA here is from genome assembly GCA_045605265.1 of Eubacteriales bacterium. GTDB lineage: Bacteria > Bacillota > Clostridia > Oscillospirales > CAG-272 > UBA1740. The sequence continues at coordinate 21,722 of JAZUPQ010000113.1, forward strand.
ATCCCTGCCCCCAGAGAATAAATGTTCAGCATAATAGGAACTACAATTTCCGAGGCGGGCAAGCCGAGAATAAAGGCAAGTAAAATCACACCGTCAAGTCCCATAATTTTTCCCACAGGGTTAAGAAAATTCGCTATGTGAACAACCAACGCCGTATCTCCTATTTCAAGTTGTGAAAAAAAGAAGATAACGAGTCCCATAGGCAACGCAACCACCACCGCCCTCATTAAAACCGAAAACACCTTCGTCCTTAAAGAATTAATTATCACCTTAAAAATCTCGGGTTTTCTGTACGGCGGCATTTCTATCGTAAAGGCAGATTTCTCACCTTTTAAAATTGTTAAAGACAATATTTTTGTAATTGGGAATGTCAAAAATACACCAAAAAGCACACAAACGGTTACAAATAGCGAGGCAAGAAATGGATTTTTTGCCCCAAAAAGCGAAACGGTCATCACCGTTCCAACAGTTGTTAAAATAGGGAATCGACCGTTACAAGGGACAAAGGAATTAGTCAAAATTGCAAGCAGTCTTTCTCTGTCGGAATCTATTATTCTCGCTCCGCTGACTCCCACCGCATTACAGCCGACACCCATACACATAGTTAATGCCTGTTTTCCGCAAGCGCCCGAACAGGCGAAGGGGCGGTCTAAATTGTAGGCGATTCTCGGGAGATATCCCACCTGCTCCAAGAGCTCGAACATTGGAAAAAATATTGCCATAGGCGGCAGCATAACCGCTACTACCGTGAAGAGAGTTCCCAGCGCACCGTCGCAAATCGCGCCAACCAATAATTTCGGAGCGTTTATCGAAAAGAGCAATTCTTTTATCAATAAGTTCAAGCGCGAAAAAAGGTCGTCAAGAAAGCTCGACGGAAAGGATGCGAGATACAATGTTATAAAAAAACACAAGGCTATAAACAACGCCATTATCGGATATGCGGTGTACTTTCCGCAGAGAATTTTATCGGCTATTCCGCGCCCGTAGCGCGCCCCCTCACTCTCTTTTACGGTCTTTTTATAGATTTCTCCGGATTTGTCCATAATGGCTTTGACTATGCAGTCGCAGATTTTTTCTCTGGTTATTCCTATCAAAAAGAGTCTTTGCTCCTCGTCGCTCAATTTTGACAAAAACCCGCCTTCTCCGCCCAGAAGAGAGAGAATTTTGTCTTTAAGAGTCTCATCTCCCTCCAAGAGTCTTAATGCCAAAAAGTAGCCTTTCGCATTTAATTTTTCATTTTTTATGGAATTTTCAATTAATTGCGCGCTCTTCTCTATTTCCTTTTCGTATTTAATTATCTTAGGAATATTATCTTCCGCTTTATAGCCGTCAAGAAATTCGAGGAGAGATTTAACCGATTTTTTGCTTTTGGCGTTTATATCAATTACAGGGCAGGAAAGCTCGCTTGCCAATTTTTCTCTGTCTATCTGAATATTGCGCCGTTTGGCCTCCTTTGACATATTCAGAACCACGACCGTCTGCCCCACAGCCTCTCTTATTTGCAAAAGCAAAGGCAGGCTGCGAAAAATCGCGGTGGCGTCGCAGATATATACGTATATATCCACGTTTCCAAAGCAGATAAAATCTCTCGCAACCTCCTCCTCGTTGGAATGAGAAATAAGCGAATAGGTGCCCGGAATATCAAAAAATTCGTATGTATTCTTTCCACTTTCAATCGAGGCCGATGCAATATCAACGGTTTTTCCGCTCCAATTTCCCGTATGTCTGTCCATCCCCGTTAGAGTATTGAAAAGTGTGCTTTTACCAACATTAGGATTGCCACAAAGAGCAACCCTAATTGGATTTTGGTGTTTTTTTAGTTTGTTTATCCTCATATATCCCCCAAAAATACCAAATTAAAATTTCAATTTGACCTTCCCCGCGTCTCTGTCACGCAAAGCTATCAGCGTCCCGTTTATCATATAGCAGGACGGATCTCCAAGAGGACTTGCAGAGATTTTTTTAATTCTTGCCCCCGGAAAAATTCCAAGGTCCAAAAATCTTCTTCGGTCAGCCCTTTTTGCCAACAATTCAGATACCGTTCCGTATTCCCCGACTTGAAGTTCAGACATAATTTTACGTTCCATATTCTTTAAGAAAATGCACTACCCTCTCAATGATATAGTATTCAGAAAATCCCTTTTGGTGAGAAGGCTTTAATTTGAGAGTAAAATGATATAATGAAACAAAAAACGGAGCTATCGAGAAAATGCTTCGGTAGTTCCGCTTTTGTTTGTAATTAAGTTAATCTCTATATTATTTTTTGATCGTTTATTTGAAGGGTGAATTTCAAAGAAAGGCGTTCCGCAGCCTTCTTGCAAAGCAGCATACGGTCAAGAAAAATCTCAAAGTAATTCATAATAGGACTTATCTCGGTATCTATCTGCAAAAAGAGAAGCGCCTCGGATTTTTCACTGTCGATTTTAAGCTCAGACTTCTCAACCGAGTAGTTCACTCTGTCGTGAATATCAAAGTTGATTTCGTCGTGATTTCTCACACGGGTACGCCTTACATCGCTTTTATCCGCCAAAATCAATGCCGCGCTTATTTCGTCAATAGGAACTCCTGTCCCCTCGTCGTGATTGCCTATGGCAGCTACAATCAAGGATATTTCCCTTGGCGGCATACCCAAATCTTTAAGAATTCTGAACGCCATTATCGCTCCGCTTTGAGAATGGGCAACACGGTTCACAAGATTGCCAATGTCGTGAAGATATCCCGCAATTTTAGCCAGCTCTGCCGTTCTTTCGTCATAGCCTAGGTTTTTTAAAATATTAGAGGCACAGGTAGCCACGGTCGTCACGTGTGCGAAGCTGTGTTCGGTATATCCGAGGGCAAGCAGAGACCTGTCCGCCATTTCTATATAGGTTTTGATTTCTTCGTTGCTTTTTATTTGTTCAAATGTAACCATAAACTTCTCCCGTATTTCGCATATACTTAATTATAACCTGTTTCGATTCTTTTTTCAATAGTAATTTAATTAAAAAGGTCATTGACTTATTGGTTTGAATATGCTACAATAAGAGGTACTCTAATTAAGGGAGGTATAATTTTGATAGAATTTTTTAACGATTTAAGAGAATTAAATATAATTTGGTCTATACTTCTGAAACTCGCTCTCGCAGTCGCAGTAGGCGGCGCGATCGGTCTTGAAAGGGGTAAGCAGGGCCGCGCGGCAGGTATGAGAACTCATATTCTCGTTTGTCTTGGCTCTACCCTCACTGTTATGATTGGTATTTTCGCATACAACCAGCTAAATTACCCGGGAGATCCTATGAGAGTTGCCGCGCAGGTTATATCGGGTATAGGTTTCCTTGGCGCAGGTACTATTCTCGTTAAGGGAAGATTTCAAATTACGGGTATCACAACCGCGGCAGGCCTTTGGGCAACTGCGGCAATAGGCTTGGCGCTCGGAGCAGGATTTTACGAGGGGGCAATCATCGCCTTTCTTCTCACCTTCCTGACTGTAACCATTTTCCACAAGCTCGAATACAAATTCAACCGTTGGCACCTAAGATTCGGTCTTTACATAGAGATTGACGACGACCGCAGTATCCGCGAGATTATAGACTTTATTAACGAAAACTACGATGCCGCGGACGTTCAGGTAACTCCGCCAAGAAGCGGAAAGACGAACAACGTCGGTCTTGAAGCAATTATCAACAACTCCAAAAACACTGTAAAAATTCACGACGTTTCTGTCAGAATCGAAGAGCTTGAACACGTAGTGTTCGCGATTGAGTCAATATAAAAAAATACCTTGCATTAGCGTGATACTCCAAGCGGAGTATTC
>JAZUPQ010000114.1:0-6783 GCA_045605265.1 Eubacteriales bacterium
GGATATATACACAACTATGGATTTTGAAATACAAAATATACTTGATGCAAAATATAAGGATTTGTATATAGATGAAAATCGGATAGAGTCTTCTATGGTTGTATATGATGCCGCGAGCGGAGATTTAAAGGGAATTGTGGGCGCGAAGGGTGAGAAACAAGAAAACCGTATTACCAATTATGCAAATATAAACATAATACCCGGCTCGTCCATTAAACCGCTTTCTTTATACGCTCCAATTATAGAAACAGGCGAGTATAACTGGGCAAGTGTTTTTGATGATAGCCCCGTTTCATTTATAAGGGTCGGTGATGATATTGTAGAGTATCCTAAAAATTATCCCCGCGTATATGAAGGAATGATATGCTTGAAGGATGCATTATGTTATTCTAAGAACACGGTAGCAGCAAGAATTTATCAGTTGCTGAACAAAGATAAAATTTTCAAAACATTAAAATACAGTTTAGGTATGGATAGTCTCGTAGAGAAAGAGAAAATTCCAAGCGGCGCGACGGTTACCGACATTGCTTTAGCGCCTCTGGCATTAGGGCAACTCACAAGAGGGGTAAGCTTACGGAAGCTCACTGAGGCGTATAGTGTGTTTACTAATCTTGGTGAATACGTCAAAGGGCGTTCATATTCTGTTGTATATCATAACGGGAATGTAATTTTAGAAAAGGAATCTTCGAGGGAAAAGGTTTTTTCGACTCAAACTGCAAAAATAATGACGATGATGCTTTCCGAGGTTATCAATATCGGAACTGCAAAGTCTATAAGGCTGAAAGAAATCGTTGATGTTGCGGGCAAAACAGGAACTTCGGGGGGTGACAAGGATAGGGTGTTTGTCGGTTTCACGCCGTATTATATTGCAGGAATTTGGTGCGGTACTCTTGACAACTCCGCAGTCGGTCATACAGATAGGATACATTTGCAAATATGGGATGAGGCTATGAGTGAGATTCACAGTTTAAAGCTGAATAAAACGGATGAAATTCAAATTTTCGACACCAACTCTTTGGAATATCTGCCCTATTGTAAGGATTCCGGTTTGTTAATATCTGAAAACTGCGCCTTTGATATAAGAGGTGATAGAATGGAGTACGGATATTTTAGTAAAAATAACAAGCCGACAAAGTTTTGTGACAAGCATATAGTATGTTATTTCAATCAAACCGACGGAAGCATTAGCGAAATCCCGCTAAATGATAGGGATTTTACTAAAATATCCTTGTTAGACATAGAAATAAGAGATTTACCGATAGAAATTGAAATAACGGATGAAAATTTTGCATACAGACCCAAAAGGGTAGTTTAGTTAAGAAGGAAAACTGTCGAATAGGCAATCAGTATTAGATATTGCGCAAAAACAAACGGAGATACCGAGTATTTTCTCGATATCTCCGCTTTTGTTTTTGTTTGCATTTAAAATTCAAATTTGTGATCAACCAAAACATCACCTTCATAGACAAGTTTAAGCGAGAAAAAGGGAACATCTCGGTTAAGCAAATCAAAAAAGATTTTGTCACCTTCCCAAATCGGAAGCGATGTGACGTCTGCCTTTTTAACCCATACAAGTTCACCCTCGTTGCAGTTTTCGTTAAGTGAGCCTTCAAAATCATCACAGGTAAACAAATGCATATACTCGGTACCGAACTCGTTCGAAACAAATGTTACAATTCCTCTGTATTTTAATTTGTTTGCTTTAAAGCCGGTTTCCTCAAATATCTCTCTCTTTGCACATTCAAATGGTGTTTCCCCCGCTTCAAATTTTCCGCCAACACCTATCCATTTATGAATGTTCATGTCATTCTGCTTTTTAGTGCGGTGCATCATTAAATAGCTGCCGTCGTTTTCCATATAACACAACGTGCTCTGAAACATATAGAATACCTCGAAGTTCTTTTTAAAAATTGTAACACAATAAGATAAAAAAGTCAAGAAAACATTAGATTCCTATTGACATTTAATTTTTTTATAGTATAATATTTAAGTGCTTAATTATTAATTGGTTAATTTAAATGAGGAGGTACAATGGAAAAGAAGATACGCGAAGCGATTTCATTGATGATACACAATAATAGAAATCACAAAAAACTCGCTGATTTATGTGTCGAAGGAGTAGGTATAGATAGAACAAGACATCTTATTTTGATACACATAAACGAATACGGCACAATGACATCTCAAAAAGAATTGGCAGAGCATTTGAATATAACTCAGGCTGCCGTGACGTTGGCGTTGAAAAAGCTTGAAGGTGACGGATTTATAAAACGTAAAGTTGCAAAGGATAACCGTTTTCACGAGACGGTTATAACAGATAGCGGAAAAGAGCTTTTGGAAAAAACAAAAAAGATTTTTGATGAAATAGATAGAAACTTTTTTTCTGAATTTTCAGAAAATGAAATTGATATTTACATAGAACTTTCCAAGAAAATAAACAATAATTTAAAAAGCAGTGTGGAGTGCATAAGAAGAGATGGGTAGATGGTTTAAGTATGTAAAACCCTATTGGCCTTATTTTGTTATTGGACCTCTTTGTATGATAGTTGAGGTTATAGGTGAAATTTTGATGCCAAAATTTTTGGCAGTTATTATTAATAATGGCAACAATGGAACGCTTAACGTGAGTTCCAGTATTGGAATAGGTGTCGGAATGATAGCCTGCGCTATAATTATGATGCTGGGTGGAGTAGGAGGATCTTATTTCGGCGCGAAAGCCTCTGTGAACTTCGCTTCGGATTTGAGATTTGACGCTTTTAAAAAGTTGCAAAAATTTTCTTTTAAAAATATAGACAATTTTTCAAGCAGTTCAATAGTAACAAGGCTCACAAACGATGTATCGCAAATGCAAAATTTCGTAAATATGCTATTGCGTATGGCGCTTCGTTCCCCTGGAATGATGATAGGCGGACTCATTATGGCAATATCTCTGAGGCCCTCGGTCGGCGCTGTTTTTGCAGTTACTATGCCATTAATGATTATAACTATTGCAGGGTTGATTATTGTATCTTTCCCGCGTTTTTCAAAAATGCAAAAGAAAATAGACGGTCTAAATTCAGCGGTGCAAGAAAACGTTACAAACGTTAGGGTTGTTAAATCATTCGTACGCGAGGAATATGAAAAAGAAAAGTTTAAAAAAGCTAACCGCGATTTGAAAGATACGACACTGCGTGCAATAAAAGTCATGATTTATATGATGCCTATAATGAACTTGTTCATGTACGCAACAACTGTTGCAGTCATCTGGTTCGGACACGGTATTGTTGTGAACGAAGGTATGCCGGTTGGAGATTTAAGCGCGTTGATAACTTACGTAACGCAAATTTTAACCTCTCTTATGATGATTACTATGTTGCTCATGATTACTTCAAGAGCGTTAGCATCTGCAAAACGTATATCAGAGATTCTAGATGAAAAATTAGACCTTTCGGATGAGGATGCTGCCTATAAGGATTTGAAGGTCAAAGATGGACAAATCGAATTTAAAAACGTTTCGTTCAGATATTATAAAAACAGCGAAGATAAAGTGTTAAATTCAATTAACCTCAAAATAAAACCGGGCAGTACAGTTGGAATAATAGGTTCGACCGGTTGTGGAAAGACAACTCTTGTCTCTATGATACCCAGACTTTATGATGTTGACGAGGGTGAAGTTCTGGTCGATGGAATAAATGTAAAAGACTATTCTATTTATAATCTTCGCGAAGGCGTGGGTATGGTCCTTCAAAACAACGTATTATTTTCGGGCACAATAGCAGAAAATTTGAGATGGGGAGATGCAGATGCGAGTGACGAAGAGATAAAAATGTTTGCCACTCACTCTGCGGCAGATAAGTTTGTCTCAACTTTTAAAGACGGGTATGAAACAATGCTGGAGAAAGGCGGCGTTAATGTCTCCGGCGGTCAAAAACAGAGGCTCTGTATAGCTCGCGCGCTTCTGAAAAGGCCGAAAATTTTGATTCTTGATGACTCAACCAGCGCAGTGGACACTGCTACCGAGCATCAGATCAGAGAGGCTTTTAAAAACGACCTTCCTGGTTGTACAAAAATTATTATAGCACAGAGAATTTCATCGGTAATGGAATCGGATATGATTGTAGTAATGGATGACGGTGTCATCACCGGAATTGGAACTCATGATGAGCTAATGAAATCTAACACCGAATACAATGAAATCTATTCATCACAGATGGAAGGCGCAAGGGAGGCATAAAATGGCAAGAACACTTGAACAATTACAGAAACAGTATAACGCCTCCGCAAAAGAAAACAAAGGTGGAATGATGCGCGGCGGTCCTGGAATGCGCGGGGCTCACAGCAAGGGAAAACCTAAGAACGTAAAAATTACAGTGAAGAGAATTTTAAATTACGTAGGAAAATACAAATTTAGATTAGTTCTCGTGCTTTTAACTATGATTTTAACTACGGTTTCATCGCTTTGCGCAGGATATATGATCGCTCCGATTATTAACAGAATTACCTTGGCGGTAAAACCAGACGCTAATATCAAAATGAGTCCGATAGAGCGAATTGCCGATAATCTGATTAAATCTGTTACGGACTCGCCGGTATTTGAAAATATTTTAAAAAACAAATTTGGGGAGGTTTCTTTATACGTACTTGCCGCTCTGGCAATATTGGTGTTAGTATATTTTATATCGGTTTTATGCTCTTATTTAAACTCACGAATTATGCTTTCTATATCTCAAAATTCGGTTGAGTCTATCAGAAATGACCTATTTACAAAAATGCAGGACTTGCCAGTTAAATATTACGACCGAAACGCTACCGGTGAGATTATGAGCCGTTACACAAACGATATTGACAATATCGATATGATGCTCAACAATTCTTTGACAAGTATCGTTAGCGGTATTATAACACTGCTTGGTACGATAATATTTATGGTAACAACTAATATTTGGCTTACGCTTATTACAATTATTTTTGTTCCAATTGTCATTAAAGGCGGAGGATTAATAGGTAAGCGTTCTTCAAAATACTATATCGGACAGCAATTTGCCTTGGGTGCTGTAAACGGATATATAGAAGAAAGCGTTTCCGGGCAGAAGGTAATAAAGGTTTTTAACCACGAGGATGTTTGCACCGAGGAATTTAGACTTCTTAATGAGGATTTGAGAGATAAGCAATTCAATGCTCAGTTCTGGGGCGGAATTATGGGCCCTGTTTTGGGAAACACGAGCCAGATATGCTATGGAATTACTATGGGAGTTGGAGGTATTTTGATGTGTACCGCAGGATTTACTCCCGGTGGACTTACTGTATTTTCTAGATATTCCAGGCAGTTTAGTATGCCAATAAATCAAATTTCCAGTCAACTTTCGTCGATTTTTGCCGCTCTTGCGGGTGCAGAGAGAGTGTTTGCTGTGATGGATGAAACGCCCGAACCGGACGATGTTGACGATGCCATTGACTCAAAAATCGAAGGTGATGTCACCCTTAAAAATGTTTCATTTGGTTACCTGCCTGATGTTCCTGTTTTGAAAAATATTTCACTGTATGCTCATCCGGGACAAAAAATTGCATTTGTAGGTTCTACCGGTGCAGGCAAAACTACCGTAACGAATTTATTAAACAGATTTTATGATATCGACTCCGGTGAAATAACCATAGATGGCAGACCCCTTAAATCATATAAGATGGATTTTCTGCGTCAAAATATTGCTATGGTTTTACAAAATACTCATTTGTTTACCGGCACGGTTATGGAGAACATTCGGTATGGTAGACTCCATCCCACCGATGATGAAGTAATAGCTGCAGCCAAAACTGCCAGCGCTCATAGTTTTATTATGAGGCTTGAAAACGGATATCAAACGGTTCTTGACGGAGACGGCGCCAATCTTTCCCAGGGGCAACGACAGCTTTTGAATATAGCAAGAGCGGCAGTATCAAAAGCACCGATTCTCGTTCTTGACGAGGCAACGTCGTCGGTAGACACAAGAACAGAGCGACACATCGAACATGGAATGGACAGACTGATGAAAAATAGAACAACCTTTGTCATCGCTCACCGTTTATCGACCGTGCGCAACGCAAATGCTATTATGGTTCTTGAAAAAGGCGAAATTATCGAGCGTGGCTCACACGAGGATCTGATTGCACAAAAGGGAAGATATTATGAACTTTACACAGGTATGAAAGAACTTGATTAAATAAAAAATGCTATCGCTAATTTGCGATAGCATTTTTTTGTTTGAAATTAGATAGAGCCAACAATGTAGGGAGCCATATCTGCTCTTTCTTGCGCGAGTCTTTCTTCTTCCGCCTTAGCCTCAGCCTCTGCTTCCGCTTTTGCGATCGCAGCAGCCTCAGCAGCTGCAGCCTTCTCGGCAGCCTCGGTAATCGCACGAATTGAAAGAGCAAGCTTTCTGTTTTCGTCATCAATCTCTGTAATCTTCACATCAACTACTTGACCAACCGAGAGAACTTCGGCAGGGGAGTTGATTCTCTGTGTAGAAATTCTCGAAATATGGATAAGACCGTCTACATCTTCGTAAACTTCTGCAAATGCACCAAATGGCATAATTGAAACAATCTTTGCAGGAACGATATCGCCAACATTGAATTTCTGTGTGAATTGGAACCAAGTGTCCATTTCTTGTGTCTTGTATCCGAGAGAGATTCTTCTCTTTTCGACGTCAAGTTCTTTGATGAATACATCAATCTCCTGACCAACCGAGAGAACCTGCGATGGATGTTTAATACGCTTCCAAGAAAGTTCGGAATTGTGTACCATACCGTCAACGCCGCCGATGTCAA
>JAZUPQ010000115.1:0-6128 GCA_045605265.1 Eubacteriales bacterium
TCTTTGATATCCTTGATGAAGAGGGCGCGTAAATGGAAAAAAGGAATATCAGAGGAGAATCAGAGAGGAGACGATTATGCATTATGCGAAATAAAATAACCGACTGCATAACCTGCCGCAAGGCTATATACAAGGAAGCCGAGGAAGCATACCTCAAGCACGAGTATGCGTTCTTCAGAGATTTGGCTCGGAGCTTCGCCGTGTTCGCGGTTTGTGGAGTGCTCACGGCAATGGTACGACGTGGCAGAACACCTCAGTACATACGACAGCTCTATGACGATATGTGCTTGCTGTTCTCAACGCCTGAGATGTTCGGTAAGGAAATCACAATGACCGACATAATGGAGACGCTCGAGAAGGACTACGGCATAGACTGGGACAAGCTCGAGGTGCATATCGAAGACGAGAAGCACTGGGTGACGGGTGCGAGGAAGGGTGTCAGATAATGGAACGACTAACTGACCGCAGAACAGCACAGCAAGTGCGCGAGAACATTGAGAAGCTCAGAGCCGCAGGCGTTGAGCCGTCAGTTTCAGACGTGAGATACGTCAGGCTTGCGGAGTATGAGGATAAGGAGGAAGAAGAGAATGGATGATTCTATAAGCAGAGAAGTGGCTTTGAAAAAGCTACAAATGCAATTGCTTGACCTCGAAGTCGACCAAGACAAGGGCGAGTATTCAGAACTGTGTGAGAACAGAGGTGCAAGAGATGCACTCGATGGAGCAATATATGCTATTAGGACGCTCAAAGCCGCAGACGTACAGCCTGTTGATAGGTGGATAAGTGTTAAAGATAGGTTACCGGAAGATAACAGACCTGTCCTGTGCTGTGTAAGTGATACAACAGGCGAGGGTAGAACATATGTTATAGGAAGTTGTGAAAATAGCGAATTTTGGTTTTTGAAAATCGGTGACAATAAACGGTTTTCTTTTCCGTATATGCAGATAAAAGTAACTCACTGGATGCCCTTACCAGAACTGCCGAGGGACGGTGAGCAGAATGACATATGAAAAAAAAATAGCCGCCCTTACTGAGACAGCGAAAGAGGACGGCGTTGAGAGTGAAGAGGGCAGGAAGATATTCGCAAAGCTCTGTTTTTATGCTACCGACTATCACGAAGCTTCCAACGTAACACCCACACGCATTCTGGTTCAGACTCTCGGCTATACGAAGTACCGCATAAGCAAGGAACTGTCTATCCTTAAAAAGCTCGGGTTGGCAGAGCGAACAACGTGCGGATTCCCTGCATATGAGATATACACCGAGAATGGCTTAACAGATTTTGACGAAGCTCACCCACCTCTCAATGGCTTCGGGCTTACGAAGAAAGGGTTTGAAAGTGCTACGTATAAGAAAGCAATCAAGTTTCTTGATGAAGAATACAGACGGCTGGCTGAAATGACCGAAGAAGAAATTCAACGTGAAATGGAACAGGAGGGCTGAAAATGACTGAATTCGAGAAAGGCTATGAACAAGGCTATAAAGACGGAGTGGCGGGCGCGGCATTGCCGAACGTCAACGAAAACGGCGACAAGATAGGCGGTTACGCCTATGCGTACAAGACAGACAGCAACGGAGAGCCGTATATCCATATAGACAGCGTGAGAAGCATGTTGAAAATAGCCGCTATGCGGGGAGGTAAAAACAATGACTAAAACATTCTGCGACAGGTGCGGCGCTGAGATAAACGAAAAAGCACGATTTTTCAAAGCAAATCATAAACACTTCATAAGCCTAAAAAAAATATATCCCGAAGATGATAGTATTATTAACGTTTTGCAAGACGCGGTTGGTATATTAACAGGGCAATCAAGCAGTTTTGAGATGACAGATAATATTATTTGCGAGGATTGTGCAAAAAGCCTTGTGGAGTGGTTTGGAGGTACTGAGAATGACACTTGACGAAGCAATCGCTCATTGCCTTGAAGTGGCAGACAAAAACGAAATATCTGCAATAACGTACAAGAACTGCAAGGAAATCAAGACCAATATGTATGAAAGCTACTCGCAGAAAAAATCGGAGAATGACTGCCGAGAGTGTGCCGCAGAACACAGACAGCTTGCTGAATGGCTGACAGACTACAAAGAGCTGAAAAATTCAATCGGTGCTGTAGAGCTCAGTAATATGAAAGAAGCTCTCGCTTTGATTAGGACATTAAAGGCAGGGTTGAACGGCTGGAAAGAAGATCCGTTTGGCATCATTGCAGAAGTGTGCAGAGCAGTGACAGATTGTAGACGTTGCCAATGGTATGAGAAGTGTCCGTTTTCAAATAATTATGAGAGCTATCCTGAGGAATGGAGGGATTAAAATGGCACTTGATAGATTTATAGCAAGCGTAAGAAGTGAAGTTGCAAAGAGGTTAGGCTTGAAAACCGATGCTGAAATAGATGCGTTCTTTATCGGCTTGGAAGAATCAGCAAAAGATAATCAAGAAGCACTTGAAAAGCGTGATAAAATGCTGAGAGATACCATTACAGAATTGTGCGAAGCGAAAAGACTTCTGAAAGCGGCGGTGGAGGATATGAGCGAAAAAAATTATTGTGTTAAGGTGTGCAAGAGAGATAAGTTTGCTTGCCAAGTTTCGGATACTTGTGATTTCAAATGGCGATACGCAGACGAAGCTCTCGCACTGATAGGAGAGGAAGGTGGGAACAATGCGTGAGTATTTATTCAGAGCGAAAAGAAAAGCAACAAACGAATGGGTTTACGGATATTTTGTAAAGGAAAAAGACGATTTCCGAGTATATGTACAACCGAAAATAATTACGAGCGAAAGCGAATACGAATATGTGTATGAAGATACTCTCGGACAGTTCACTGGTTTGACCGACAAGAACGGCGTGAAGATCTTCGAGGGAGATGTTGTTAGAATATCTGAGGACTATTACGACGGGCTACACTATTCGGGCAACGAAGTATACTATTCAGACGGAGCGTTCTGTGTAGAATACGAAACGCCGGAATACGATGTTACATCTATTGGCTTCCTTGTAAGAGAGGGAGTTGAAGTTGAAGTCATCGGTAACATCTATGACAACCCTGAGCTGATAGGAGGCGAAGCAGATGATTGAAGAAGCAAAAAAATGGGCGCAGGAGCTTGCCTATAATGAAGGACTGGCGTTTGAGAAAGCATTGTCCTGGACGAAGCCTGCTCCTGACGAGCTGGAACAGGCATACAGACAAGGATATGTGCAAGGCTATAAAAAGCGAGACACAAGAATCAATTCTATAGCTCAGCATTATGGATATGAAGCTCAACGCGAACAGTTCGAGGAAGAGTGTGCAGAAGCTATCCTTGCTGCTCAGAAGGTCAAACGCAGCGGAAGCAACAGTGCCTTCGTGAACCTTGCCGAGGAAGTCGCAGACGTTTTAATAATGGCAGAACAGATGCGCTGCCTCATATCTCCGTCACTTGTTGACTCATTTGTAGAGAAGAAGCTCCAGCGGCAGATTCAGCGCATAAAGGAGGAAGAACTATGAGTAGCCTATGCATATTCTTCGGCGGTGCGTTTATGGGTGCTTTCGTGACGCTTCTCACGATGACGTTTGCTTTCTGCTTTGCTTACTGCGCAGGGCACGGAGGCGAGGAGGAGAAGAAAGATGAAGATGTTCAGTGATCCGTTGGGCTCACGCTTCCGGATCCGCAACGGGCTGACCGGTACATACATTCACACGACACTCTTTCGGGTGCTCGAGTTCCACGACCGACTTGAAGCTCTCGCGTACATCAAGCGGCGCGGACTCAATCAGGATATTTAATACGTGGAGGTGGTAAGGTGACAACTATGGACGAGCTCGAGCTCAGACGGTTGCTCAACTCAGCGTTTTACGCAGACAAGAAAATTAAGGCTCTCGATATGCTCGTGCAGAGGCACAGGGAGCGCGCACAGGGGCTATCAATCAACTGGGAGGGCAATGACACCGGCAAGACTGACGGCGGCAAAAACGGCACGGAAAACGCTTTCCTGAAGCTTGCTGAGCTTGAAGAGAAGGTGGAGCAGCAGAGAGCCGAAGCCGTTGACGCGGTCGAGAGGATTCAGAACACTATCTCGCTGTTGAATGACTTTGACCTTGAATCTGTGTTGATACACAGGTACCTGCTCTTTGAGACAATAGAGGAAACGGCGGAATCTATGCACTATGCGCCGAGGACAGTGAGAAAGAAGCAGAAGCAGGCAATTGAAAAACTGTGCCCTCTCGTGCCTTGTAATGCCTCTTTTGATGCGATATAGTAGGAGTATGAAAGCAGGCGGAAATAACGAAGGCGACTTTCGGGAGCTGAGCGGCTCCCTTGCCTCCGCCTTCCGCCACAGCTTCATATGTTGTCTCCTTTCTTTTATTTGACTACACTTTATCGCTTCATCTTGCCGGGCTTCACGGTACCGGCGCTCTTATGCGGAATATGATGTTTTTCGTGTACAAGAATAAAAACGTCAGCGGTTCACGTCCGCAGTTCCGCACCACAGAAGTCAGGGGCAAATGTACTTCCTAATAACACAGCCGAGCCGTTCCGTATGGGGCGGCTTTGCTGTTATATTTTTACACTGAGGTGGTGGCGTGAATGAGAAAAACTTAATACCGGGAGCGCATAAGCTTACAGTAGAGGAGCAGTCGAGAGGTGCCAGAGCTTCTGCCGAGTCAAGACGGCGCAAAAAATCGATGAAGGAAAAAATGAAGCTGCTACTCTCATTACCTGCTGCCGATAATGATAAAGAAACTCTCGCGGCTCTTGGAGTGCTGCCAGAGGATATGGATAATGAAATGGTGATTGTAATGTCACTATTTCTCAAAGCGGCTTCCGGGGACGTACCTGCTATTCGGGAGATACGCAACCTGCTCGGAATCGACAACGCAGCTGAGGAGCTAAAGTTACGCAACAAAGACTCAAAGCGTAAGGACAAGGAGCTCGAACTCAAAGAAAAAACGTTTGAAAATAATAACTGGTGAGGTGTTATACTATGGCATTCGGTTTTAATGAGGATTTTACGAAATATCCGCTTGACGGTCTACAGGGCGTGCAGTCCGAAGTTACAGCAACATCAGAGACTTCGGCTAACGTATACTACATTCCTGGCACGCCTGAGCAGAACGGGCGCTATGTAGTTACGAACTATATGAGAATCAGCGGCAACTCAATGCCGCTCGAACCTATTCCCGGCTATAACTTCAATCTGACTCACAAGCACGGCGGACTTCCTTCGACAGCAACACTCGACGGAGTATACAGCTTTACATACAGTGCAAGCGGCGTTTCACCTACGCAGGACGTGACTGTATACTGGAGCGACCCAAGCTTCAAGCCGAGCGACTATGATGTTGTGAACGTCCGTATCTGGTATGACGGACTGAACTACCGCGGCGAAGCTTCCGGCTATAATGAGGACTAAGCGGCAACAGTTCTATCACTCTGAGGAGTGGGTCAACCTTATACGTCTGCTCCGAGTGCAACGAGCGCGTGACGGCGTTATATACTGCGAGGAGTGCGGCAGACCTATCCTCAGAGCTTACGACTGCATAGCGCATCACGACATAGAGCTGACAGAGGATAATGTCGACGATGTTACGGTATCACTCAATCCCGATAACATCAAGCTCCTGCATTTCAAGTGCCACAACAAGATACATCACAGGTTCGGCTATAAGCCGTGCAAGACCGTCAACCTGATATACGGAGCACCGTGCGCAGGTAAGACGACATACGTCAATGAGATAGCTGAGAGTGGCGACATCATCTACGACATCGACAAGCTATGGCAGGCGATCAGAGCGGACGTGTGCGGCGACTATGAGAAGCCGAACGAGCTGAAGGCTTGCGTCTTCGCTCTCAGGGATACGCTCCTCGATAATATCAAGACGCGCTTCGGCAAGTGGAACAGCGCTTATATAATCGGCGGTTATCCTCTCGTAGGAGAGAGGGAACGTCTTATAGATTCGCTCGGCATTGACAAGGTCGTCCTGATAGATACGCCGAAGGAGATATGTCTCGAGCGTGCGAAGCTCAAAGGTGAGAACTGGACGGAATATGTCGAGCGGTGGTTCGAGATGTTCACAGCGTGACCTCCCCCCCTATGCGAAAAACATCGGGTCGGCTTGGGATAAGTCGGATCGTAGCCATGTCGTTCTGTGA
>JAZUPQ010000116.1:0-8683 GCA_045605265.1 Eubacteriales bacterium
TCATTTCATCCTCCAAAAGCAATAATCAATAATAAGAAGATTATACAACTTTAGCAGATAAAAGTCAAGGCTTTAATATATAAAATTTGCTTTTTGAATAAAATTTAAGAAAGTTTAAAAAAATATTGACAAGTCGAAAAAAATGTTATATAATATCGGTGTTCAAATAAAAGCTTTGCACCCTTAGCTCAGTTGGTAGAGCAACTGACTCTTAATCAGTGGGTCCAGGGTTCGAGTCCCTGAGGGTGCACCAAAATATCTCGTTCTTCGGAGCGAGATTTTTTTATTTAATTCCGCCAAAATGTAAATGAATATTTACAAATAATGGCGTTTTTGAACGATTTATAGTAAAAAAGAGTCGGAGTAAACGCAAGCGGTTTACTCCGATTTTGATTTTATAAAAGATATATTGGCAATTTGTCGCCGATTTTGAAGTAGGTTCTTTTTTTTGCAGGCATTTTTGCAGGAGTCTTAACTAGGGGAGCTGCGTCCTTTTTTACAGGAGTGGCCTTTGCTTTTTGCTTTACGCTCTTCGTCGCTATCTTACTGTCTTCCATATCCGGCGCTGCGCTGGTTATATTGGCATAGCCGTTTTTCTTAACTCTTGAAATTGAATCCTTACCTATTGGCATTTTCTATAATCTCCTTTGCAAGTTGTATATATTCAATAGCGCTTCTGGAATATCTCTTGTATGCAACCACAGGTTTTGAGTTATCCTGCGACCATTCTATCGTACTGTCAAGCCTGATAAATTTATCAAAAACATAGGCTACTCCACTCTCTTTAAGTGTTTCCATAGTCTGCTTGAAATAGGATTTTCTCATATCCGCCTTGGTTACTGCGATACCGAGTATTTTCACCTTAGCGCCGTTTTCTATTTGAGCATTACAAAAGTCAAACATATTCGCGAGTCCGAAAAGTCCCCAGGGACTTGCTTCTACGGGTATTAAAACAAAATCACTTGCAAAAAGTATATTCGCAACCCAACCGCCCAAAGTAGGGGGCGAGTCTATTAGAATATAATCGTAAGTCTCATTTTTAATTATTGATTTAAGAGCTTTTTGCAGAATTTTATCTCTGTTCTTTTTTGGGTAAAGCTCATATTCGATAGAAGACATTAAAGTGGATGACGGAATTAAATCGAGATTCTTATACTCGGTTTTTTGTATGTAATTTTTGGCGTCTTTTTCTTCCTTGACGGCAGTGTAAATGTTGTTCCCGCTCTCAACAAAGGAGAGCGTTTTTTCTTCGTCAAAAAAGGATAAAGTGAGGTTTAACTGCATATCCGCATCAATTAGCAAAACCTTGTTCCCGAGCATAGCCATAGCGTATCCTACGTTTGATGCGCACGTACTTTTTCCGCTTCCGCCTTTGTTATTTGCAAATGCAATTACTTTTGTTTTTGACATTTGGTTTTGCCTCCGTTTTTGAGTTTAGTAGTACCCCGTGTTGTGTTTTCTCGCGTTTCTCTGTCTTTATCGTCCTCTAAATAAGCTAAAATATCCGAAAGTCCCTCGCCCGTTACTGCGCTGACAGGGAATATTTTTTTACATCCCGCAAGCTTTAACCATCTTGCAACCCTCTCCACGTTGGCATCAGGCTTATCTATTCCGGAAATAATACCGACAACCTCGCGGTTTACAAGGCTCGTGATGCAGGGAGAAAATATAGAGTAGGGCTCGTTTGCGCTGAGCACAAGACCGACGACGTCGGCTTCGTATGAGTAAAGCGCGAGAGCGCCGCTTGTCTGTCTCAATTCGGTATATTCACCCGGGGTGTCAATAATCGTATCCAGGTAGTTTACGTATTGGGTCTTGAAATAGTGAATTTCCTCGCCGCGAAGGGCTTGCGTCAGAGTGGTCTTTCCCGCGGCAACCCTTCCGATTAAAATTATTTTTTTCATCTTTAAGTTCTGGTGAGTTCACAACAGGTGTAACCGAGCTTTTGGATTACATACTCGCGAATTGCGGTGAAAGCCGACTCCACGCTGGAAACACTTCCTGAAATTATAAGAGTTCCTGTAAAACGGTCAACAAATCCGATTTCCGCTCCGGAAGATTTGATAGCTATATCTGCAGCAATTACCGCGCTTTCCGCAGGGCTGATAGTAAGAACACCGATAGCGCTCCTGGTATAATCTGTTTTTGGGTCAAGACCGAGTTTGGTATAAAGTACATCGTCGGGATTTGCAATAATATGGCAGAGGGTAACCTGCTTACCCGGAACAAGCTCTTGTACTATTCTCATTTTTTCTTTAAGTTCCATTTTATCCTCCAATTTGACATTTAAGTCCAAACTCCTCTGCAACAGAGAGAAGGTAGTTCATTTTTTCTTTTGTGGGCGGTTCTATATCCGAAAGTGAGTAGGTTCTTCCGAGCCCTGCATATTTGTCACTTCCGAGCCGATGGTACGGTAGAAGGTGATGCTCGCGAACACCTGGAATTGAGGCGGCGAACTTTGCAATTTCCCGGATTTCCTCTTTCGAGTCATTAAAGCCGGGGATAACCGGAGTTCTGATAATCAGCTCGACACCGCTTTGCGCAATTTTCAGGGCGTTTTCTTTGATGATTTCGCATGGTGCGCCCGTATATTCCTTGTGCTTTTCGGAATTAGTATGCTTAATATCAAGCAAAAATAAGTCGATATACGGCAATAACTCCTCAATGTTTTCAAATTTTGAAAACGCTGTGCTTTCTACCGCAGTATGTAAGCCCGCGTTCTTACAAGCTATCAAAATCGCTTTGGCAAAGTCCTTTTGGAAGAGCATTTCTCCGCCCGAAAGTGTGACGCCGCCGCCGCTTCTTTTGTAATACGGAAGGTCGGAGAGAATTTCCGGCATAATCTTTTCGACTGTTACATCGCGACCGATGGTTTTCTCCTCGCCCTTTTCAACCATATTCTCTATCTCGCGATTTTGACTTTCCGGGTTGCAACACCAAGCGCAACGGAGAAAACACCCTTTTAAGAATACGATTGTACGTATTCCGGGACCGTCGTGTATCGAAAAGCGTTGAATATTAAAAATTCTTCCGCTTGTTTTGTAAATATCCAAGAGTATTTCCTCCTTGTCTTGATTTTTTATCAGAAGCCTTGCTCGGTTCTGTTAATGATATCGTCTTGAAGTGAGCGTGAAAGCGTTGTGAACAACGCGCTGTATCCGGCAACACGAACAACCAAAGTCTTATATTTTTCGGGGTTCTTTTGAGCGTCAAGCAAAGTTTCCTTCGTTACTACGTTGAACTGCATATGCATACCCTTTTGGTCAAAGTAAGAGCGGATAAGAGCTACAAACTTTGTAAGACCTGCCATACCTTCAAGTGCTGACGGGTGGAATTTTTGGTTGAGCAGCGTACCGTTAGAGGCAACTGTTTGCTCAAGCTTTGCAACCGAATTGGCAGTTGCAGTAGGGCCTTTGACGTCTCTGCCAGAGACAGGGCCGATTCCGTCTGCAATAGGAGTATACGCAAGACGCGCATCCGGAGTTGCGCCGGTTTGCGCTCCAAGAGGTACGTTTGCGCTTACGGGGTAAAGTCCCGCTTGATAGCGTCCCCCGCGAACGTTGCTGTATTTCTCAACCTCTTTTGTGTATGTATTAGCGACGTCACGGGCAAACATATCCACTTCATAGATATCGTTTCCGTACTTATCGCAAGCATCGATTAAACGCTTGATTTCACGGTATTTTGCCTTTTTTTCCGGGTTTATTCCGTTTTGGTTTATAACCTCATCGTAAACCTGTCTGATTACAGAATCGTTTATATCAACGCCGGATTTAGCGAGAGCTGAGACAACCTCTGCCGTAACCTTTTCTGCGCCTCTGCCTGAGAGTCCGTAGCCGAAGTTGTATTGCATAGCCTCCTTAAAGTCTGCGAGAGTGAGCTTCTTCTCATCGAAAACAAGAGTTTTGATAGCTATGAGGCCGTCCGTATTGTTTGCAATTCCAAATCCCTGAGGACCGGTAAAATTATAAATTGCGCCACCCTCTTGCATTGATTTTCCTCTGCCGATACAGTCCTCAACAAGAGATGACTCGAAGGGGAGGGGACATCTCTCACGGTGAGCGAGGTCTACGGCGTTATCCGCGTTAACCATAAGGCTGATCATATAGCTCTGTTGAGCCTTGTAGGCGTTGTAGAAGTCGTCAAAGCATTTCATATCCGAAATATCCATTGTTCGAGGTCCGATTTGAACGCCCTTATCAACACCGCGACTGAAAACCAACTCCATAGGTCTGCACATATTAAAGAATGCCGCGTCGTGCCAGCCGTCTGTTTTTCCTGCTTTCTGCGGTTCAACGCAACCGATAATACAGTAGTCGCGAGCGTCTTCAAGAGTAAGACCTCTTGACATTATAGCGGGTATAATTGTTTCGTCGTTGTAATAAGCGGGCAGACCCGTACCGAGCCTTGTAAGCGATGCAGCTTTAAGCATCAAATCATCGGGAGATCCGTTCCAAACTCTGATTGAGATAGAGGGCTGGGGAAGAGAGACGTGGATAGAGGCTTCCAGACACATATAAGAAAGATCGTTGGTCGCATCTATACCGTATTCATTCTGTCCGCCGACAATCAGGTTTTGGAACACGCCGTAACCTGCAAATCCGTCTGCGCTCGCCTCATCGCGAACTTTGTTCAGATCGTTAAGCTTGACCCAAACGCAGTCGATAAGCTCCTGCGCTGCTTCAACAGTGATTTTTCCGTTATCCCTGTCGGATTTGTAGAACGGATACATATATTTATCAAAGCGTCCGGGAGAGATTGAGTGTCCGTTTGACTCAATTTGTAAAATCAACTGTACAAACCAGAAGCTTTGGCAGGCCTCCCAGAAGGTTTTTGCGCCGTTTGCGGGAACGTTCTTGCAGTTCTTTGCAATAACTTCAAGCTCTGCTTTACGAGATGGATTCTTTTCGTTTTTGGCCATTTCTTCCGCCAATGCCGCGTATCTTTGCGCAAATAGAATTGCCGCGTTGGCGCTTTCTTCAACTGCATCAAGGAATTGGCTTCTCTTTATATAGTCCGCATCGTAAATCTTCAATTTTTCTCTTGCTGCGTTAACCTCGGCTATAACGCCGTTGAAGCCGTATTTGACTATTTTTTCATAGTTAACGCTAACGTGTCCGATACCGTTAAAAAAGTAATTTCCGGGAGTGAAAATATTGTGAACTGCGAAGGCTTCATAGGCCTTTTTGTCCATATTTGCTTTTGCAAGGTCGCTCGTTGTTTTACCCGTCCAATACGGCAGGAGATTGCGTAGCGTTTGCTTTGTTTTATCGCTCACGTAGAATGGGTCTGCGCTGCGAGAATGAATGTTTTCCAGCTCCTCGGAGAGCCACTCGTGAGAAAATTCGGGGAATACCTGACAGGCTCTTGGACTGATTGTAGCGCTACCGACTATAAGCTCGTTTTCTCTTATGATTATAGGCAGATTTTCAAGGATATGATAAAGCGCGCGGCTTCTTCTCAAAATAATCGGAAGATCCTCGGTCTGCATATAGCTTTCGGTTATCAGCTCGGCTCTGGCGCTCTCGATTTCGGGCATTTTTCCAAAAAGACCGTTAACGAGCTTTTCTATTCTTGAACTTTTTTCTATTACGAATTTTAATCTTTCCATAGTTAATACCTCGAAATTATAATTGTTTCCATAATTCTTCGTGCGGAGCGGGAATAGTAGAGAAGGAGGAGAGCTGTCCCTCGGTCTTTGCGTATGAAGCGCCCGCCTCGACAGCCGCCACTACGTCGCCGATTTCACCGGTCAGAAGTACGACTCCTTTTCCGCCCATTCCGCGTGAAATTCGCAGGTCAAAAATACTTACTCTGGAGGTCTTTACCGCTATATCCGCCGCCTTGATTGCGCTCGCGGCAGAAAAGGTTTCAATGAGGCCGAGCGAGCCGTCCGGTTCTGAGGTTTGAGTACCAAAGAGGGCGGTTATTACCGATTCGTCAATCTTTCCTATAATCGAGCTGTCGATTATATAATCCGCGAATTTTAAACACACGTGCTCACAAGCCACCGTGACGTTCGATACCGAGCCTGTGAGTATTATTTCATATTTTCCGGGACAAGCAGGACGGGCTGTAACCATCTCAACCCCCGCACTTTTTAAAGCGGCATCGGTTGCCGAAACACCCATCGGTATGCTTTTTAATTCTATTACACCTATCGCTTTGTACATTTTAGTTTACCTTTTCTATGATAATTTTATCTTGTGGGTATACGGTAACTACGCCGTCAATAGAGGCGTGAAGCGAAACCGATAAACCGTCCGCGCTCTTTGCAATCAAATCTCCGCGCTTGACAATGTCTCCACTTTTTACTAGGGGAATACTTGGCGCACCTATATGCTGGGAGAGCGATAACTCAACTCTGTCGAAATACATTCTCAAAACCCTTGACGGAACTTGGTCGAATTTTGATACGCCAATCATTCGTTTCCATCTCTCGCTTGATACCTTTCTGTACTCTCTTTCGGGCCTTGCCTCTGCCGTGTCTGAGGTGTATCTCATTTTGTTTTTTGAAAGGAGAGATTTATAGTTTGCAATAACCTCTCTGGGAGAAATACCCTGCGGACAGGCTACCGATTCGCAGACGCCGCAGCTGCAACAGAGCGATGCGCTGATTACCATCTGCGGAGTGGCTTCCGCCACTTGCATAGCAGTTCTGACCATCTTGTGCGGTTCCAGAGGATATCCGAGCAGAGCTCTCGGGCACATATCGGTACATCTTGTGCATTGACAGCAGGCGGTTGCCGCTCTGCTGATAGACATTCTCATATTTATTTTCTTTGTTCTTACCGCCTCAATGTCGGAGGGGAGAACCAGAATTGCCTTTGTATTTTTCTTTATAGAGGCGGTTTTGTAATTTATCACCTTACCCATTGAAGGTCCGCCCTCTATAACGGTGTGTCCTTCGTCCACCTTTATGCCCAAAGCATCAAAAATATCCGAGACGTAAGAGCCGATGGGAACACGGACGACTATTGGGTTTTCTATGTCGCCGCCAATGGTAACCCACTTACTTACTACGGGATAACCGCCGACAACCGCCTTTGCTACGTTGTAAACCGTCTCAACGTTAAACACCATAACTTTTTCCGTTATGGGAAGCTTTCCCGGTTTGACAAGTCTGCCGCAAGCCTCGTAAATAAGGGCTATTTCGTCGCCTATTGGATAAACGTCGGGAAGAATTTTAACTTTAATTCGCTCGGAAAGTTTTTCACCGTCGGCAAGAGACAGTCTCTTGGCTGTGTGAGCCTTAATTGCCAGAAGCGCCTGTGGAACGTTCCCTGCGTCAAGTAATTTTTCCGTGCCGTAAATTATTCTGGTTATTTTGCTTTCCAGTATTGAAAAGTCGGTGTAGAGGAGAGGCTCGCATTCTGCGCCGTTTACAATAAGCAGATTTGCCCCCTCCATAAGCTTTGCATAAGAGGGAAAACCCGCTCCACCCGCGCCGACGATTCCGGCCTCTTTGATGAGTAGATTAAGCTTTTCCATTTTTTATTCCTTATGAAAATCAGTCAACGATACCAACTATAACTGCATCCGTCGGTGTGTGTTCCTTTGCGAGAGCGAGACGGGCAGAGCTGCCGGTTGTGATGAGAACGGTCTCGCCAATACCTGCGCCGACGCTGTCAACCGCGATTATGTATTTTCCCGTGAGCTTTCCGTCCTCAACGAGTTCAACCTCCATAAACTTGCTGCCAACGAGGCTCTCTTGCTTTCTCGTTGAAACTATCGTATCTCTTATAACACCCTTTAACATATAAATTACTCCTTAACAATCTTTACTTGATATCCGTTTCCAATGCCTACCGCATTGGCATCGTCAGTATCGACGTGCATTTCTAGAACGAAATTCTCATTTGCTCTTACCTGCACACCGTACCATCTTGTTTTTCTTGTACCTTCTACGTCTACGGTTACGTATTCGCCGTCCTCTATTCCAAAGCGTTTTGCGTCGTCAAGGGACATGTGTATATGTCTGTTCGCGATGATGCAGCCCTCGTCAAGCTCAACTACGCCGCGAGGTCCTACGATTCTTATAGGAGCAGAGCCTTCAAGTTTGCCCGACTCTCTCACGGGCGGTTTAACCTTTAAGACGTATGAATCGGTTGCTGAAATCTCTACCTGAGACGCCTTTCTAACAGGGCCGAGAACACGTACGTTTTCGATAGGTCTCATAGAAGGCCCCACTATTGTCAAGGTCTCTTTGCAGGCGTACTGACCGGGCTGAGATAAATCTTTCAAAGGGGTTAAGGTATACCCCGTGCCAAATAATTTTTCTACGTCGCCTTGTGTAAGGTGGATGTGTCGGTTGGATACGCCAACAGGAATTTTCTCTCCGTCTGTATTTTTTGGAGCGTTCATACCTGCCATAACGTCAATTACCAGTTTAGCAATTTGTTCGCTTGTATAATTCATTTCAGTTCTCCTTAATTTAGTGCTTCGGAAAGCCCTAAACTTAAACCGCTTAGAGCCTTTCGAAGCACGGCAATATTTCTATTGCCGTGCCGCCTTCCGAACTTATTTAATGGAAGGGAGAAGTTTTTCAACGTCTGCGTGAGGTCTTGGGATTACGTGAGTAGCGATAACTTCGCCAAGAGAAGTAGCTGCTGCGCTACCTGCTTCAACGGCTGCCTTAACTGCTCCAACGTCTCCGCGAACCATAACGCTTACAAGTCCGCTA
>JAZUPQ010000117.1:0-13536 GCA_045605265.1 Eubacteriales bacterium
CGGAACGATATTCGCGCTTCTGCAAGCGTCAACGAACTCGCGGACAAGGTCGCGCTTCGCTCCGAGGTGCATAGAATCGAAATCAGAAAGTCCCTTTGTGTCAAACAGCGAGAAGCCGTCGTGGTGACGCGTGGTAAGCGTTATGTATTTACAGCCTGCCGCTTTTGCGGTATCCACAATCTTTTCCGCCCAATCTTTTCTGGGATTGAAAGACTTTGCAAGACTCTCGTAATCGTATTCGGGGTACTGCTCCTCTGCCCATTCTCCTCTGCCCCAAACGCTGTAAATGCCAAAGTGAACGAACATACCGAATCCGAGATTTTCAAAATCCTTGATGTACTGCTTAATAATCATTTTTATTCTCCTTAAATAAAATTAAAAACTAGTAGTCCGATTAGAGATGCCGAAACGCCGATAAGAGCGCCGCAGACGCAGTCTCTGATAAAGTGTATGCCCAAAAGCACTCGCGCAACCGAGAGCAAAACCGAAAGCAAGAAAATCATTATGCCCACGGGCACAGAATAAACAAGAAAGGTAGTGGCTATTACAAAGCCAGAAAAAACGTGCCGCGAGGGAAAGGATTTTCCCTTTTTGTTTTTTGGGGGTTCTTTATAAAAGTCATATAATTCGTACGGCCTCGGGGCGTTGAAAAAATGTCTGAACAGGCTGACGAGCACAAAAGGAACTCCGCATATTACCGACACGTACAGAGCCTGTATTTTCACCGCTTTATAGGATACATACAAAAGAGACAGAAAGGATACGAAAATCAAGACCGTAGATATAGCAGAAGCAATTTTTAAGGCCTTGACGCGCATTTTCGAATTTGCGATTTTTTCAAGCAATTTCTCCATTTTAAAATTTGGCGTAAAAAACGCCAATCTCCATTTTTTTAACAAATTCATATTAACACATTTATTTATAAAAGTCAACAGAAAAGGACTGCTCAGGTTCAAAAAATCTGAGTAGTCCTCGAAAGCGCAGAGAGCCGACGGGATTTTATGCGGTTTTGCGTATTTTAATAACGGCAACGCTCATATCGTCCCGATTACCCGTTTTCTCCTTCGCTCGTTTCAGTATAAGTTCGGAATACTGCTTTATATCGTCTACGCGCTCGCGGTTTATCAGCTCTATCAGCCAAGTGGTGTCCTCGTTTTCGGCAAGAGCGCCATCGGACAGAAGGACTACGTAATCGCCGTGCTTCACATCGACTCTTATCCGCTCGGCATCGATTGTAGGCATCATTCCGAGCGGGGCGCTTTGCGAACGGACGCGGAAAATCGAGCCGTCCCGTTTTATATATGACGAGGTCGCTCCGCATTTATAGAAAACCGCCTCGCCCGTATAAATATCAAGCTCAAACAAATCAACGGTGGCGCTTTTTTCGTTTTCCCTGAAACGAAGGATATGGTTAAGTCCTTGCAGAGCTGTGGTTTTGGAAATTCCCAGATTCAGAATTCGGGAGAGATAATCGCAGGAAAGGCCCGACACATCTCTCGCCCTCTGTCCGCTTCCCTCACCGTCGGACAGCAGGGCGTAAAATTTCCCGTCCTCGCTCTCAAAAGAGGCAAGAGTATCGCCGTTTACATTCTCGTTGCATTTCACCGATGTGGAGAAGGCAAAATCACACTTGAACGATGGAATTTCGTCGTATTCAAAAAGTATGTATTTATCCTTTTTGTAAAACTCACCGTCCGAGAGTGAAAAACACAAAAGCTTTTCAATCTCAGCCTTCAATTCCTTCGAGGTTGAAATTTTGCCTCCTATATCAATCCCCGCGCAAATTATGTGCTTTTTCCGCTCGCCGAAAATTTTAACCGATGGACTGCCTATACCGAAATCAAGCAAAATTTTTTCCACCTCTTTGCCGATTTTCAAATCGACTGCGGTCTTTTCATCATAATAAGAAAAATTCTCTTCAAGCATTTTTGAAACTAACTCAAAGTCCTTTGCTCTGATATCCATTCTGCGATTTCTCTGGGATTGATTTTCAAGGCGGGAGGCGCTTTCCATAATTTTATCAAAAAGCTCCTTTACGTGAGCGCAGTAAGTTGGGAAAAGGTCTATATCGTCTATGAAAACCCGTTCTCCGTTAGTGAGCTTTTCGGCTATCAAATCAATATTTTCTGCACACGGGGCGGGGCTTTCCTCTATACATTCCTTGTAAGACGGGCAAGACAGACAATGCTCTCGCACCGCAAAAACCACCGCGTCGCGATATTCCTCGTAGCCCACCTTCCCCTCGTTTGCGCCGGCGCTTTTCACAACCTGAGACAGCGATTTTATAGTTTTGAACGCAATATTTTCCGAAAGCTTTGCGCCTTTGTTTTTATAGCTCAAAGCCGCCACGTTCACCATTCTTTCCGAGAGGTCTACCTCATCCCTTTCCAACTCCTCGACCTTCTCCTTTGAAAATCCGCGAAGTATTGGCAAAGCTAAAATCGCGCCGCACATATATTCCGGAAAGGTAGAAACTATTCCGTTCAGCGAGCCTACGTAATACGAGAAGAAAAGAAGCAAAATTCCGCCTGCGATTATGGCGTACGGAGCGCCTACCGTAAAGAGAGCTCCTGCGCCAAGTCCAACTAAGGCAAAGGAGACGGCGTAGATTCCGTTAACCGACAGCGAGGATACAAAGCCGACCACCGTCGCCCGTGTTACACCGAAGCGTTTCGCCACAAACAGAGTGAGCAACACCGAATAGATATACGCAAGCGAAATTCCTAAAAACTCGTAATTTGCCAAGGAAAATCCAATTAAAAATATGAACACAAGAAGCGAGCATTGATATAAAATCAGGTCGAATTTCTCTTTATCCGAATCAAAATTTTTCCTTGAAAGGAGCGGCGCTTTTGAAAACAGTATTTTCTTCATGCTTATCTTTCCAAGGTAAATGCCCGAAAATACAATGGTAAAGCCGCAGCTTAGCGAAATTCCCATTACTCCAAAAAGTACAGAGGGGGCGCCGAATCCGCCGAGCAATACCTGATAAATTCCGCCAACCAGAGAACCTATACCTGCCGAGCAAACCCTGAGGGCAAGGCTCTCGGAGAACAGCCGCTTTGTTCCCGAGCCTCCCGAGACAATCACCCTCAAAAACGCGCTTATCAGCGAAATTATCGCGTATATTATTCCGCTTTCTCCAAGCGAGAGCGCTCCGATAACCGCCCCGCTCAGCGCGATCCAAACTCCGCTACGCAGCATAGCCACGAAGGCGATAGCAAACGGATACACACCAAAGCCAAAGTGACATCTGGCAAAAAGAAAGGCTACTGAAAAAATCAAAATATCCTCAAAAAGCAGAATGCCGTTTCGCTTCCTTTTGTTTGCTCCGTCTCTAAATGCAATCTTTACTTCATCAAAAAAGTTAATGCCATTTTCTTTATTTCTGTCCATTTCAACTTCCTCTTTAAACAAGTTAAAACCATTATACACCCTGCTTTTGAGAAAATTTGTCATATAAAATGTAAACTTAACAATACAAAAAACGCAAATATACTCGCTTTTTGCAATTAAACGTATATACTTGCGTTTTTGTGGTTTATATTGTTGATATTTGCGAAAACTTAATTATCAATTTATGAATAAATCAGTTTTTAAGCGAGTGAATCGGCGCGGGGATTCTGCCGCCTCGGGATATAAAATCAAAGCACGAGGTCTTTCTCACGGGGATAATCGGGGCGTATCCCAAAAGGCCTCCGAACTCTACCATATCTCCTACGCCCTTATTACATACAGGTATAACTCTTACAGCGGTGGTTTTGGTGTTCACTACGCCAATGGAAATCTCGTCGGCGATAATTCCCGAAATCGTACTTGCCGGGGTATCACCCGGAATAGCAATCATATCGAGTCCAACCGAGCAGACTGCGGTCATCGCTTCAAGCTTTTCGATAGACAAATTGCCCTCTTTAACCGCTTCAATCATTCCCCTGTCCTCCGATACGGGAATGAACGCTCCGGAGAGGCCTCCCACGTGACTTGAAGCCATAACTCCGCCCTTCTTTACTGCGTCATTGAGCAAGGCCAAGGCGGCGGTTGTTCCGTGAGCTCCCGTCATTTCGAGTCCCATATTTTCAAGGATTTCTGCAACCGAGTCTCCCGCGGCAGGGGTCGGAGCTAAGGAGAGGTCTACTATTCCGTAAGGAACGTTGAGCCTTTTTGAAGCCTCTACCGCAATCAGCTGTCCCACTCTCGTAATCTTGAATGCAATCTTCTTGATAGTATCGGCGAGGGTGGAAAAATCGCACTTACCTGCCTTTTTAATAGCGGCAGCTACAACTCCGGGGCCGCTTACGCCCACGTTGATGACGGTATCGTTTTCACCCATTCCGTGAACTGCGCCTGCCATAAAAGGATTATCCTCCGGCATATTGGCAAACACAACGAGCTTTGCGCAGCCTATACTGTCTCTGTCTGCGGTCATTTGCGCGGTTTCTTTGACAATCTCGCCCATTTTGGCTACCATATCCATATTTATACCCGCCTTGGTGCTGGCAACATTGACGCTGGAACAGACGTTATCCGTAACTGCGAGCGCCTCGGGTATCGACTCAATCAAATTTACCGCGCCCTTGATAGCCCCCTTCTGCACGTTTGCGCTGTATCCGCCTATGAAGTTAACTCCGAGAGACTTTGCGGCCCTGTCAAGCATTTTGGCAAGGCGGACGAATCCGTCCTTTGAAAGCGTTGAGCCGACGTAAGAAATTGGCGTGACGGAAATTCTCTTGTTTACGATTGGAATTCCGTAGGTATGCTCAAGCTCCTCGCAAACCTTTACGAGATTTTTTGCAGAGGTTGTAATTTTATCGTATATTTTATCTTCGAGTCTTGAAAGGTCATCCGACACGCAGTCAAAGAGCGAAATGCCCATCGTTACCGTCCTTATGTCGAGATTTTCCTCTCTTATCATTTTTATGGTTTCAAGAATATCGTAGGTGTTGAGCATATTATATTCTGTGCATTGTGTTGAATATGTCCTCGTGCATTACGCGAACGTCAACACCGCATTCCTTTCCTGTATTGGCGAAAATCTCTGCGAATTCTGCAAATTTTACCGTGAGCTTGTCTATGGAAACAAGCATAATCATTGCAAAATACTCGTCAAGAACGCTCTGGCTTATATCAATTATATTAGCTCCGTATTTTGCGCACTCCGCGCTTGCCATCGCGATAATGCCCATCTTGTCTTTTCCCGTAACAGTCACAACTGCTTTCATCTGAAAATCCTCACTTTGCTTTTTTGTAGTTTATTTTACCACAGTTTTTTACGCAACGCAATAGTTTTAGTTGAATTTTACAATTATTTGTGTTAGAATAT
Organism: Eubacteriales bacterium; assembly: GCA_045605265.1. Taxonomy (GTDB): domain Bacteria; phylum Bacillota; class Clostridia; order Oscillospirales; family CAG-272; genus UBA1740. The sequence goes on from JAZUPQ010000117.1 coordinate 5,321, forward strand.
AATAAAATATTGAGTTTGAGGGAGTTTTGCCATGTCGATTGAAAAAGAGCTTTCGGGCATTGTTATCGTTAATAAAGAAGAAGGCGTAAGCTCTCAAACGGTTGTAAACCGGGTGAAAAGAATTTTCGGCGTTAAAAAAGCGGGACACACCGGCACTCTCGACCCGCTTGCCACCGGGGTTTTGCCCGTTTTGATTGGCAGGGGTGTTAAGGCTAGCGAATTTCTTTTAACCAAGGACAAGCACTACGTTGCGACTATGCTCCTCGGACTGGAAACCGACAGTGAGGACGTCACGGGAAATATCCTGAACCAAAGCGACAGAATTCCGCCCGAAGATGAGGTGCTTGACGCCGTCAGCTCTATGCTCGGCGTTTCTATGCAAGTGCCGCCTATGTATTCGGCAATAAAGATAGGCGGACGAAAGCTCTGCGACCTTGCCCGAGAGGGAAAAATTATTGAAAGGGAGCCCAGAGAAATTACGGTCTATTCAATTTCGGCAAAGAGGCTGAACGAGCGGGAATACGCGCTCGACATTCACTGCTCAAAAGGCACTTATATCAGAACTTTATGCGCGGATATAGGAAGGAAGCTCGGCTGCTTTGCTTGTATGAAAACGCTCTGCAGAAGCGAGGTTTCAACTTTTAAATTAAGCGATGCGAAAACGCTATCGCAGCTTGAAGCTATGAGCGAGGATGAAAGAGAAAAATTCGTAAGAAATACCGAAGAAATATTTTCTTCGTGCAGAAAATTAATTCTTTCTCCGTTCTTTGCCCGTCTGGCAAGGTGTGGACAGCCGATTTACGCAAAAAAAGTTAAATTTCCCGTAGAAGTGGGGGAGCGTGTAGCTTTTTACGACGGCGAAGTCTTTTTTGCCGTGGGGGAAGGCGTGCAATCCGAGGGAGAAATTTGTATCAAACCAATAAGGCAATTTGACCTGTAAGGGGATTTTTATGATGGATTTTACCGAAGAACAATTATCCGCAATAAACAATCGCAACCGCACTCTTCTTGTCAGTGCGGCGGCAGGCTCGGGCAAAACGGCAACCCTCACGGAACGCATTATCCGTTCGCTGCTTGACGAGAAAAACCCGATAGACATTTCGGAGATGCTGATTGTTACCTTTACTCGCGCCGCTGCAAGAGAGTTGCAGGAAAAAATAACGAAAGCGATTAAAAACTCCTTATCAAACGACCGCGAAAATCAACGCTTGAAGCGCCAACTCAATCTTTTGCCCGGAGCAAAGATTTCAACGATAGACTCCTTTTGCGCCGACATTCTTCGCGGCAACGCGGAAAAATTCGGAATTACCCCGAGTTACCGAATTGCAGAGGGAGCAGAGGCAAACATCCTCTCGCTTACTATTTTAAACGCCTTGATTGAGGAAACTTACAGCGGCGAAAGGACGGAAATATGCTCTCCTATCGAATTTGAGGAGCTCTGCTCCTGCCTTGTCGGTGTAAAGAGCGACCAAGGACTTGCCGAGTGCTTTTTAAGTCTCCACGACAGTTCAAAAAGCTCTATAAAGGGCGCAAAAATATTCGGCGAGCTTGCCAAGCTGCACTATTTAGACGACGGCGATGCCTTAGAAAGCAACATTTATATCCGTTATTCGATAGACTGCGTAAAGGAGTTTTCAAACCATTTCATTCATCTTTTTGAGATTGCAAAATCCCGACTTGCCGGCGAGACCAAATCCGAGCTCGGCTGTATTGCGGGAATCGAAAACGACGTTAAATTTATAAAAGCCGGAGCAGATCTCAATTCCTACGCAGAGGCGAGAGAATTTTTGAAGTCACCGTTCCCCAAAAAGCCGAGCGTGGCAAAGACGGAAATCAGCGAGGGGACGGAATTTTATGCCGCCGTGCGCGAGCTATACAAAAAATACGCCGCAAAGTTTTACGAACGCCTGTTCTCATTTAATGAATCGGAGTGGCGCGAAAGCGCAAAAAAAAGCAATACGCTCATAAACATTCTTGCAAAATTTATTGAAACATTTGACGAAATTTATTTTGAACATAAGCGCAGAATGGGTATTCTCGAATACTCCGACGTTGAAAAAATGGCTTTCGAAATTTTATACGACGGAGAAAATTTCAGCGACACCGCTCTCGCTATGAGGGAGCAATTCAAGGCGATTTATATTGACGAATATCAAGACGTCAGCCCTATTCAAAATGCAATCTTCGACGCTATCTCAAAAGAGGATAACAGGTTTATGGTAGGCGACGTCAAGCAGAGTATTTACGGATTCCGAAGCGCAAGACCGGAAATCTTCGTCAATATGAAAAAGAAATTCCCGATTATAAAAGACGGGATTTTCTCTAAGGCGAACTCGGTGTTCCTGTCTAAAAATTTTAGAAGCGATGCGGAAATTATCAATTTTGTAAACGAGATATTCGATAAGATGTTCGATATAACGAAGGACAGTATAGGCTACGTTAGCGAGGACAGGCTAACTCACGGAAAAGCCCCTGTAGAATCACCGAAAAAACCAAGGGTACATCTTTTCCTGAATGATAGCGGTGAGAATGCCGAATCCGAGGACTTTGAGGAATTCGATGAGGAAAACGAGCTCGACACCACCCAAACTATACCGAATTTCGTTGCCAAAATGATAAAGGAATTCGTTAAGGACAAAAAATTAAACAATGGCGAAAATCCGCATTATTCGGACATCGCTATACTTTTCAGGCACAACGACACTATCAAAAAATACAAAGAAGCCTTTGACAGATTCGGTATTCCGACCGAGGCAATCGGAAACAAGGATTTCTTCCTTAATCCCGATATACTGCTTATGCTTTGCATACTGAATTCCATAGATAATCCTAGGCGAGATGTATATCTTGCCGGACTTATGTGCTCGCCTCTGTTCTCATTCACCGCAGACGAGCTTTACAAAATTGCAAACTACAATAAAAAGGCTTGTCTTTACAACTCACTTATTGAATACTGCGAGGCTAATCCCAATCGCAAGTGCGAGTATTTTATAAGCGAATTAAAAAGATACCGAGCTCTTGCCGAGGGCATCGGAGTGGACGCCTTGATTTCAAAGCTTTACAATGAAACAGGTGTTCTTTATCTGGCCTCGAAAAACGGCAGTAAGAACAATCTTATGCTTCTTTATAACTACGCTCAAAATTATGAGAAAAACGGCTACAAGGGACTTTACAGCTTCATAAGCTACGTAAACCGTATAATAGAAAATAAGGAAACCTTTGAGACGGTTGCCGAGTCCGGAGAGGGCGACGCTGTTAAAATCTCTTCAATACACTCCTCAAAGGGCCTTGAATATCCTATCGTATTTTTGGTTGAGGCTCAACGCATCGGCGGAAATGTTGAGCAAAAGGCCCGGGTGAGCTTCAAGGAGGATTTCGGAATAGGGTTCAAGCTCCGTGACAAGAGCGGAATTGCCCTCGTTGGCAATCCGATAAAAAACGCCATTTCCATGTACCAGCAGGAGAGGCTTTTTGAGGAAGAATTGCGAGTTTTGTACGTAGCGTTGACCAGAGCGAAGGAAGAGCTTTACGTGCTCGGAAAAAGCAGAATTAAGGCGGAAAAATTCCTCTTGAAAACCGATTTATCAAGAGCGTATCTCTCTTCTTTTTCAAAAAATATGCTCCCGTCGTTTTTAGACGTTATACTTGCGTCAGTTGATAACGAAAAAATTGAAAGACACACCATTACAGAGGATTTTTCAAAGGATATCCACTCACCCGTGTCAAATTTTGAGGAGCAAGACGGCCAATCAGAGATTTCCTGCAAGGAGATTTCCGAAAGATTTAAGTTCGTATATCCCTTCGTTTTTCACACAAAGCTGCCCGAAAAGCTCTCTATTTCCCACCTGTATCCAAGTATTTTGGACGATGGGGACGAGGACGACATTCCAAGCATTGACAAAGCAAAAAAGAAAGCCTTCCCCTCCGAGATTTTGCCTTCTTTCGCCGGCGGAAATCCAAGCGAAGAAAGCGCAAAGGCGGGTATTGCAACACACACCTTTATGCAGTTCTGCGTCTTTGAAAACCTCGAAAGGTCAGGTTCAAACGCCGAGCTCGAAAGACTTGTAAAGTCCTGCTTCATATCAAAGAGCAACGCAGAACGGGTAAGGCTATCCGAAATTGACAAATTCACTCATTCAAAGCTATTTAAAGAGATGAGAGGTGCAAAAAAGGTTTACCGCGAGTTGAGATTTAATTTAAGATTGCCCGCATCGAGCTTTACAAACGAGCAAGACAAAAAACAGGCTCTTGCAAACGACTCTATTCTGCTTCAAGGCGTTATCGACTGCATTATAGAGTCAAGCGACGGCTCGCTTCATCTGGTGGACTACAAGACCGACCGTCTTTCAAAAGCGGAGCTTGAAAATCCTGCCTTGGCAGGAGAAAAGCTAAAAGCCGCTCACGGCTTGCAGTTGGAGTATTACAGACAGGCGGTTAAAGAAATGTTCGGAAAAGAGCCAAGCGCCACGAGCATTTATTCCCTCCCCCTCGGCGATACGGTGGATTTATAAAGATATAAACGAAAAAACGGAGATACCGAAAGTTTCGGTATCTCCGTCTATTTTGTTTGCGCCCTAACGCACCGATTCTTTTTTCTTTGCTTTAAGCAATTTTTTATATAAACCGTTGAAATATCCTATCAAAATGAGTTTTATTTTTTGCATAAAGGGTATGTAGGCGGAAAACAGGGCAGGCCAAATCAATCTTTTGACCTCGTCTTTGATTTCAAGATAGAGTTCGTCTACGCCCTCGTAGCTTCCAAGGGTTATTCTGGAACTCATATCGGCGTTGTTTTTCAGATTTTGAGCGACGAGATATTTTTTGATTTCATTGTAGCCCTTTGCTCTTTTTAAAGCAACCTTTAACATATTGCGATAGCTCACGAGCTTTTTCTCGTCGTATTTTGAATAGCAGACGCTGTCGCAGTTCTGTATGTAGTGGTATTTAGGTTCTTTCAGAATTAAAATCTTCCCTGCCTGATATGCCGCATCAAGACAAAAAAGCAGGTCCTCTCCAATGCAGAAATCGGGGGAGAAGCGGATTTGGGACAGAAGGTCGCGTTTGAACAGCTTACACCAGCAGCCTGCGGAATAATACTTCAAAAATTTTCTTCCGTATTTGGGATTTTCGCTTATGAAATCCGCTTTTGGCGAAAACTTGATTTCGCTTTCATTTTTCGTGTCAAAGAATATCGCGCACTGTATGATATCCGAGTCAGCCTTGTTTTCACAAATCATATAGGAATACATATCCTTTTCCAAAGCATCGTCGGCATCGACGAAGGTGATAAAATCCCCCGTCGACTTTTCTATGCCTGTATTTCTTGCAGATGAAACACCGCCGTTTTCTTTGTCTATAACCACAATTCTGTCGTCTATTGCAGCGTATTGTTTACATATTTCGGAGCTTTTGTCTGTTGAGCCGTCGTTTACAAGTATTATTTCCAAATCTTGATAAGTTTGCTCTGTTATTGATTTTATGCAATTTTCGATATGCTTTTCAGCATTGTATATAGGCACAATAACCGAGATTTTTTTGTTTGACACCTTATTTTCTCCTCTTTAATTAGAGCTGTTATAAGCCTCGCGAATAAGTCTTGCGGTGTTGTCGATATTGAACTCGCTATTTTTGATTTTTTCCGCATATTCGGCTCTTTTTTCCAAATCAGTTTGGTTTTTGAGAATATCGCACATTTTTTCCGCCCAGGCAAGCTCTCCTTCTTCAAGAGACATAGTATTTACGATATCGGTAATTTTTGCTATTTGGGGGATTGCTTCGGAACACAAAATCGGAAGTCCGGACGCCTGCGCCTCAATCATAGCTATGCCGAGTCCCTCATTGACGCTCGGAAATACAAACATATCCATAGCGGCAAGCAGCTCGGGTATTTGCTTGCTCGCACCGTAGAAAATAAGAGACTGCCTCACTCCGAGCTTGTCGGCGATGGCCGAGTAGCGCTCCTTCTTTCCCTCGCCAATTAAAATGAGCTTGGAATTCGGTTCTTTCTTCTGAAATTCCGCAAAGGCCTTTATGAGAAACTCTTGATTTTTTTCGCTGCTCAGTCTGCCGATATGTCCAACCAAAATCTCGTCGTCAACATAGAGCTCGCGTCTCATTTCCTCGCGTTTTTCCCTGCTGAAAAGATATTTGGGCGCGTTTATACCGTTAGGTATAATCTCAAAGCTCTTTTTCCCGAAAATAAACTCTCCCGCCTCGTGCGAGCAGGCAATCCTGCGGGTTGCCGCTCTGCTAAATCTCAATTTATATAGGTGATGAAGTCCCATTTTCAAGAATTTAAGAGGCGATTTTCTGAGTCCTGTCCCGTGAGAATGTACAATTCTCGTCTTGATTTTATTGTCCTTGGCAATCTGCACAAGTTCGAGCGATACTCCGTGGAAAATATTGAAATGTGCGCAATCGTATTTATTTTTTCTTATGAGTTTTTCAAATTTCTCTGCGTGCTTTAAGCTGCGATTTTTACCCGATAATTCGATTATTTTAATTCCGAGAGCCTTTATTCTCTCGTCAAATACGCTTGGGCCTTTTTTGAATACTACTATGTCTATGCTCGTATCTCTGAAATCTTCCGACTCAAATGCGTTCGTCAAAAACGCCTCTATGCCGCCCGACTCCCATTTTTCAAGAAAGCATAATACCTTTTTACCCATAATGTCCTCCTATATCGGTGTTTTCTGCGTCTATTATATCATAAAATCGAGGTATAGTCAATACGGTCAATTACGCGCCGCGTATAAAAAGAGGTCTCGGTTAAGTCCAAAACGCCTAACCGAGACGAATTTGTCAGTTGTAAGTTCCGTTTACAGCCATATAGGTGTAGAGCATTTCTCCGTGATTTTGCTCCTGCTTTTGAATGTTTGCGAGGGTGTCTCGCAGGGTTGGATTTTTAAACTCAAACACCGAGATGTCGTATACCGAGCTTACGTGCTTTTCCATTGAAAGAGCGTCCTTGCACAAAAAGGCATCGGCGTCCTTTTGGTTTTTAGGAAGGTCGTTCGGCCTTGTATCCTCCAATACCGATTTTGCAGACGGGGGACTGTCAAGAGTCACTTCCTCTCCCTGCATCATTTTATTGATGGTTTGCAGGTGGGATTGCTCGGTAGTTTTAATTTCGCAAAAGAGATTTTTCAATGCGGGGTCGTTCGCCTCCCTCTCGTATCTCGTGTATTTTTCAATACACAATTCTTCCGCCGATTTGAGATCGCTGAGCAGCGAATGTTCTTTTTGAGTAAGCGTCATTTTCTTTTTCCTTTCTTTCGCCGTATTTTAAAACGGCTATTATAAGGATTATTTACCAATTAAACGGGCTTTATCCGACAAAATGTTAAATTTTTAAAAAAGTATTTATTTTCTTTTTTATTTGTGCTATAATATTATACTAGATAACTATTACACGCGAAGGAAAGTAAAAATGAAAAACAAAAAGAATTGCTGCAAGGACTCCGCGCGCTTGAACAAAGTCGGCGGTCAGGCCGTTCTTGAAGGCGTTATGATGAAGGCGGGGAGCAAAACCGTCACGACCTGCCGTAAAGCAAACGGAGAGCTCGTCGTAACCGACGGCAGCTTTGTCTCTGTAAGAAAAAAACATAAAATTTTAAATATTCCGATTCTGAGGGGCGTTATCAATTTCGTCGAAATGATGATTTTGTCGGTTAAAACTCTCTCTGTTTCCGCCGATGCTCTGGAGCTTGAAGAAGAGGAAGGCAAGACTGAAAAATGGCTTAAAAAGCATTTTGGAATAGGACTTACTCAGGTTGTAATGGCGATAGGCGTCGTTTTGGGCGTTCTGCTCGCAATCGGACTTTTTATGTATCTGCCAAACCTCATATCATCGCTCATAGACAAGTATCTCTTGAACGGAAGGCTCGGTGTTTGGACCGCTGTTCTTGAGGGTGTGGTTAAAATCGGTATTTTTCTCGTATACTTGTGGGCTTGCTCACAACTGTCGGACATCAAACGCACCTTTATGTACCACGGCGCAGAGCATAAGTCGATAGCCTGCTTCGAGTCCGGTGAGGAGCTGACTCCCGAAAATGCGAAAAGGCACTCCCGCTTCCACCCGAGGTGCGGTACGAGCTTTATGTTCTTTATGATTTTGCTCGGCATCTTTGCGGGGTTTTTCATAAAGCTTCTTTTTGAGATGGGATTTGGAATCGAGCTCAGCACTTGGGTTTATTCGGTTATAAGACTTGGAATTC
>JAZUPQ010000118.1:0-2969 GCA_045605265.1 Eubacteriales bacterium
GATACTTACAACGTTCCTGTTGACAATGTAAAGAATATGGTTATGACTGAGGACATTAAAGCTGACCTTCTTGTCGCTCACGCTATGAACCTTGTAAAAGAGAACGCACAAGTTAAGTAAGATACCGTTCTTACAAATAACAAAGCCGACAGACCTGATTTTCAAAAACCTCGGACGGTCGGCTTTTTCAAAAAAATCGTCGTTTTTTACGACAAAAGGAGAAATATTATGGCACTTGTTCCAATGGTCGTTGAGCAAACATCTCGCGGTGAACGCTCTTATGACATCTATTCAAGACTTTTAAATGACAGAATTATTTTTCTTGCAGACGAGGTAAATGACGTTACCGCCTCTCTTGTCGTTGCCCAACTTCTTTACCTTGAAGCACAAGACCCGGACAAAGATATCTATCTTTACATCAACAGTCCCGGCGGTTCAATTTCTGCAGGTATGGCCATTTACGACACTATGAATTATATTAAATGCGATGTATCTACAATTTGTATCGGTATGGCCGCATCTATGGGCGCTTTTCTGCTTTCAAGCGGAAAAAAAGGCAAGAGATTTGCTCTTCCCAATTCAGAAATTATGATTCACCAACCACTCGGCGGTATGCAAGGTCAAGCATCGGATATCAAAATTCACGCTGACCATATTTTAAAAATCCGCGATAAACTTAACAGGCTCCTTTCCGAACAAACAGGAAAGCCTCTTGAAACTATCACCGCCGACACCGAGAGAGACAATTTTATGAGCGCAGAGGAAGCTTGCGCTTACGGACTTGTCGACAAGGTGATTACCAAAAAGGAACTTTAATATGCAGGACAACAAAAAACAACCAAAACGCAGATGCTCTTTCTGTGGCAGAAGCGAGGATGAGGTTGCTCTTCTTATACCGTCGCGCGATGCTTCCAGCTACATCTGTGACAGTTGCATAGGCGTATGCTCCGAATTTATCGAAGAGGAGTTTATCGAGGCGCGGATTAAAGACGATAGTCACCTATCGCTTGACAATCTTCCTCGTCCGCAAGACATAAAGAAAACCCTTGATTCTTACGTAATCGGTCAAGACCGTGCCAAAATCGCTCTGTCGGTTGCGGTTTACAATCATTATAAACGAATTCTCACACTTGAAAAGAAGCCGAAAAAAAGGAATAAAGGTAAGGTAGTCGAGGAGGAAGAACAAATAGAACTTCAAAAGTCTAATGTTCTTCTATTAGGCCCTACCGGTGTTGGTAAAACGTATATTGCGCAAACTTTGGCAAAGAGCTTTAAGGTTCCCTTTGCTATTGCAGATGCAACCACTCTTACTGAGGCGGGTTACGTGGGCGAAGACGTTGAGAACATACTTTTAAGACTCATTCAGGCTGCGGACTTTGATATCGAAAAGGCTGAGCACGGTATAATCTATATTGATGAAATTGACAAAATTTCACGCCGCGGTGAAAATCGCTCTATAACGAGAGACGTTTCGGGAGAAGGTGTACAACAGGCCCTTTTGAAAATTTTAGAGGGTACCGTTGCTAACGTTCCCCCTCAAGGAGGAAGGAAACACCCAAACCAAGAATTTATACAGATAGACACAAAGAATATTCTTTTTATTTGCGGAGGAGCGTTCGACGGGATAGAGTCTATTATTGAGCAAAGACAAGGCTCTCAACAAATCGGATTTTCGACCGAAAAGGTTGGCAAAAAGGAAAAAGCGAAAAAAGGAGTTTACAAAGACGTAATCGCTCACGATATCGTTAAGTACGGTCTTATCCCCGAACTCGTAGGACGATTGCCTGTAATCGTTACTCTCGACAATCTTGACGAGACAGCTCTTGTTAGAATTCTTAAAGAGCCTAAAAATGCACTTTACAAACAGTATCAAAAACTATTTGAAATGGACGGTATAAAGCTTGAATTTGACGACGACGCCTTTGAGGCGATTGCTCACCTCGCCATTGAAAGAAATGCAGGGGCGAGAGGACTTCGCTCTATACTTGAATCAGTAATGATGAACCCTATGTACACCCTGCCCGGCCGCAACGACGTCGTGAGCGCTAAGGTGACTGCAAAGTTTGTTAAGGGCGAGGGCGAAATAGAAATTACAAATAAGGTGTTACCTGTCGACAATGACGCCGTTTAAATAATCAGCAAGAGGCATCGCAAATATAGATAAAACAGCCCAAAGCAGAGAAAAAAACGGGCAGATTTGTCCAAGCAGGTTAAAGGCTCGGTCACTGTAATCCCATATTTCCATACCGAATCCTATGTTAAAGACTATACCGAAAACGAGTTCAATCAAACTTACGGCAGCAGAACAAAGAATAGCCTTTACGAAGATGTTTTTGTTTTTAAAATACTCGCTTATCAACGAGAAACATAAAAAAGAGAGCCCACCCGCAAAAAACATTGTAGGGTGGGTTCTTCCGCGCCAAAGGAGTTCTATAACTATATACCCTGCCCCTCCGAGCAAAAATAAATTTAATTTTCTTTTCAAAATTTCACCCCCGTCTTATTTTTAATAATTTTATGTTTATTATTCCAACTGAAAGTAAAAATCCTACCTCGCTTAAATCTGCGGGTAGGATTTTTTCATTTAGTAAGCTTGCGATAAGCAAGGGGGCTTGTCTGCATATATTGCTTAAAGGTTTTGTTAAAGTAGTTAGCGTTGGAAAATCCCGCCGCCTCTGCTACTTCGGAAACGGGAATAGTCGTTTTGCATAGCAGCTTCAATGCTCTGTTTATCCTCAAAGCGTTTATATAATCTATCGGTGTTGTTCCAATAGAGTCTTTAAACATTTTTGTGAAGTAGTCCGGACTGACATTTATCATTTCGGCAAGATTTTCAACGTAGATTTTCTTGCAAAAATTTTCGGATATATATTTTATAACAGAGCGAAGGCGGAGAACATTATGATAAATCATTTTATCCGACTCATCTCGCGAACCGCAGTAGAAACGAAGAAGCGCGGTCATCATAA
>JAZUPQ010000119.1:0-2024 GCA_045605265.1 Eubacteriales bacterium
GACTATTGCCAGGTTTGCGGCTATGACGGTGAGATTCTGATAGAAAAGGACGAGGACGGGAAGCTCGTTTGGGAGTGCCCGAACTGCAAGAACCGCGACCAGTCTAAAATGAACGTTGCGAGACGTACCTGCGGATATATAGGTACTCAATATTGGAACCAGGGAAGAACCGAAGAAATCAAAGACCGCGTTCTTCACCTATAATTCACTTAAACAGATTAAAAGGGCAGGTTTTCAGAACCTACCCTTTTTACTATAAAATACAAACAAATTTAACTATTTTTTATATACTAGTACACAATTATGTGATAAAATGGTATAATAAAGGGAACAAATGTTGTAAAAAAGGAGGTGTGCTTTTGTTAAGAAGAATTTGCAGATTTGTATTTTCGAGATATTTTTTGTCCGCGATACTGATTTTGATTGAGCTCGGTCTGATTTTTGCCGGAGTTGTCGGCGTATGGGAGAATAGCATATACGCTTTTATTGTCGGCTGTTTGATAAATTTGATGGCGATAGTAAATTTAATAAACAAAGACACCAACCCTGAATATAAAATTCCGTGGCTTTTAGTGTTGATTTTGCTCCCGTTTGTAGGAACAATTCTTTATATTCTGTTTTTCTCCCGTCCGTTGAAGAGACGCGAGGCGAAATTTTTAATGGAACTATACAAGGAAATTGACGGAGGCGGCGAAAAAAATAAAGAAAAGGTTGACACCGTATTTGAGAAATTAAAAAAGGAAGACCCTCTCGCTTCCGGCAAGGCTCTGTCCATTTTAAACGACGACCCATTTTCCCGAATTTATAACAGCAGCATTTCAAGATATTTTCCAAGCGGAGAAGAATATTATTTCTCAATGCTGAAAAATCTGGAATCGGCAAAAAAATTCATCTTTTTGGAGTATTTCATAATCGAGCGCGGCGTTATGTGGAATAACATCTATGAAATCCTTAAAAAGAAGGTTAAAGAGGGTGTAGATGTCAGGGTTATATACGACGACATAGGATGTATGAAAACTCTGCCTGCCAGATATGAGAAAAAAATGATTAGGGAAGGGATATCCGCAATCAGATTTAATAAAATAACCCCATCTCTGACAACCACCCACAACAACAGAAACCACAGAAAAATCTGCGTAATAGACGGTGAATACGCCTACACGGGCGGCATCAATATTGCAGACGAATATATAAACGCGAAGGAGCGCTTCGGTCACTGGAAGGACGGCGGAATTCTGGTTTGCGGATTTGCGGTGCGGGGATTTTTAGTGCAATTCTTGTGCGACTATGCACTCGCAAGAGGCAAAAAAGAGGACTGCTCCAAGTTCCTCAACTCGGTAATACCGAGAAATGAATACGACAGCGGATATTATCTTCCGTTTTCATCAGGGCCAAAGCCTCTTTATTCCAGACCGGTTGGCAAAAGAGCAATAATTAACATCATTAATCAAGCTGAAAAATACGTCTATATCACAACTCCGTATCTGATTATAGACTACGAGCTAACCGAGGCTTTACGCGGCGCTGCGCTGCGCGGAGTCGATGTGAAAATCGTCACTCCCAAAATTCCCGACAAAAGAATCATCAAGGTTATGACGAAAAGCTCCTACCCGTATCTTATGGAATGCGGCGTTAAAATCTACGAATACCAACCCGGCTTCATTCACGAAAAGCTCGTCGTCTCTGACGACAAATTTGCAATAGTCGGCACAATCAATATGGATTACCGCAGTCTTGTCCACCACTTTGAAAATGCGGTTTGGATATACGCCTCGCCCACCGTAATCAGAATGAAAAACCAATTTGAAAAAACAGTCTCTCTGTCCGACGAAAGAGATGATAGAGAAGCAAAGCTGACGTTTTTTGAGCGAGTTATCAGAAATATGGTAAAGATTTTCGCCCCGCTTCTGTAAGGAAAAATAACGACAAAAAAGAGATAATAAATCGATGCACAAGTCCGTAAAAAACGGACAATTGAAAAAAAGAGCCTCCTATGGTAGAATAAAGTTGCTACCATAGGAGGT
>JAZUPQ010000120.1:0-1578 GCA_045605265.1 Eubacteriales bacterium
CTTTTTTCATTCATTGTAACACGGGCTTTTTGAGAAAATTGTCGCTTTCCGCGAGCTTAAAAAGAAAAAATCCCTCAAAAACGAGGGATTTTTTCAAATGCTTTTCCGAGTCGCAGCTCCATGCGGCGAATTTCGCAAAAGTCTAGGCGGAGCAAGCGAAGGTTTTGAAGCCGTATTTGTCATACGGCGATTAACCGAGCCGCAGCTCCAAGCGGCGAATTTCGCAAAAGTCTAGGCGGAGCAAGCGAGGGTTTTGAAGCCGTATTTGTCATACGGCGATTAACCGAGTCGCAGCTCCAACAACGAATTTTGCGAAATTTAGGTCATTTTCTCCTGTTTTACCTTCTTGTCAACAATATGCCTCGACGCAAGCTCCGTCCTGATATCGTTTACGGTTATGCCGGATTCTACCATTAATACCATTAGGTGATAGGCTAGGTCGGCTATTTCGTAGACGGTTTCGGGCTTGTCGTTTGCTTTGGCGGCTATGATTACTTCGGTGGACTCTTCTCCAACCTTTTTCAAAATTTTATCCATACCCTTTTGGAAAAGATAGGTAGTGTATGAGCCCTCGGGCATTTCGCTTTTTCTTCCCAGGAGGAGCTTGTAGAGATTGTCCATCGAAAAATTCGGGAGAGTTTCGCTCACGAATACCTCGTCGTTGAAGCAGGACTCCGTTCCCTTATGACAGGCGGGGCCGTCCTTTTGCACCTGGACGACAAGGGCGTCGCGGTCACAGTCGGCGGTAATTGAAACTATGTGCTGATAGTTACCGCTGGTCTCGCCTTTAAGCCAAAGCTCTCGGCGGGAACGGCTGTAAAAGCAGGTCAGCTCCTTTTCAAGAGATATTTTCAGACTCTCCTTACTCATATAGGCAAGCGTGAGAACTTCTTTTGTCAAGCTGTCTACAACTACCGCGGGGATTAATCCGTCTTTATCAAATTTCAATTCATCAATTTTTAGCATAATATTTCACCTACATTCTTACATTTATTCCGTTTTCGGATAATTCTTTTTTGAGGTCGCTGATTTTCACCTCGCCAAAATGGAAGATTGATGCCGCGAGTCCTGCGTCAACGGCGGGAATTTCCTTGAAGAGCTCTACGAAATGATTTATCGAGCCTGCTCCGCCCGAGGCGATTACGGGAACTTTCACGCGAGAGCATATCTGCTTCAGAAGTTCAAGGTCAAAGCCGGACTTCACGCCGTCGGTATCTATGGAGTTCACAACCAGCTCGCCTGCGCCTTTGGCAACTGATTTTTCTATCCAAGAGAGTGCCTCAATTCCCGTATCGACTCTGCCGCCCCTGGCAAAGACGCGGAACTCTCCGTTCACTCTTTTTACATCTACCGAGAGGACGACGCACTGGTCACCGTACCTCTTGGCAGCTTCGGTAATCAAGGCGGGGTTTTTTATAGCGCCCGAATTGACGCTCACTTTGTCCGCTCCGCAGTTCAGAACCCGCCCAAAGTCGTCAAGAGTGGAAATTCCACCGCCTACGGTGAGGGGAATAAAGATGTTTTTCGCCACGCTTTGCAGCACATCGGTAAAGATTTTTCTATCCTCATTTGAAGCAG
>JAZUPQ010000121.1:0-5543 GCA_045605265.1 Eubacteriales bacterium
ACATAAGAAATTTTTCCATAATTGCCCATATTGATCACGGCAAATCTACCTTGGCCGATAGATTGCTTGAAAAAACAAGCGCAGTCTCGATACGCGATATGGAAGAGCAAATCCTCGACAATATGGATTTGGAACGCGAGAGGGGAATTACGATTAAAGCAAGGGCAGTAAAATTGAACTACACTGCTAAGAACGGTGAGCACTACGAGTTTAATTTAATAGATACACCGGGACATGTTGACTTTGGGTATGAAGTTTCCCGTTCTTTGAAGGCTTGCGAAGGAGCGTTACTTGTTGTTGATGCTACTCAAGGCGTTGAAGCCCAGACACTTGCAAACGCTTATCTTGCAATAGATAACGATTTGGAAATTCTTCCCGTAATAAATAAAATCGACCTCGCGTCCGCGGACATTGAGGGGGCAAGACGAGAAATTGAGGATATAATAGGAATTCCGGCAGAGGACTGCCCTGCAATAAGCGCAAAAACAGGGTTGAATATCACAGATGTTTTGGAAAAAATTGTAACCGATATTCCTTGCCCCAAAGGTGATTCCTCAGCGCCTTTAAAGGCATTGATATTCGACTCGCACTACGATTCCTATCTTGGCGTAGTTGTGTATATAAGAATATTTGACGGCGTTATTAAAACGGGGGATAGAATTAAGTTGATGGCATCTGGCGCAGAATTTGATGTTGTCGATGTAGGAACGCTTGAAGCCTTCGGAATGAAGAAAACAGATAAGTTAGAAGCAGGTGAGGTTGGATACATAACCGCTTCTATTAAAAACGTAGGCGAAACAAGAGTAGGCGATACAGTAACGACTGCGGAAAACGGAGCGAGTGAGCCACTTGATGGATTTAGAGACGTACACCCAATGGTTTATTCGGGTATCTATCCCGCAGACGGCGCCAGATACGGAGATTTGAGAGATGCTCTTGAAAAACTGCAACTCAACGACGCTTCTTTGGTTTATGAACCCGAAACTTCTATTGCGCTCGGCTTTGGTTTCAGATGCGGATTTCTAGGGCTTTTGCATATGGAGATAATTGAGGAAAGACTAGAAAGAGAATTTAACCTCGATTTGATAACAACAGCTCCATCTGTTATTTATAAAGTTGATTTGAGAAACGGGGAAACGATTTCGATTGACAATCCGTCCAAGTTCCCGACGGCTGATGAAATTCAAACGGCATACGAACCGATAATGAAAGCTACGGTAATCACCCCCGCCGAGTATATAGGTGGAATAATGGAGCTTTGCCAAGACAGACGAGGCGTATTTATCGATATGAAGTATATTGATACTGAGAGAGCTGAGCTTCACTACGAACTGCCGCTTAACGAAATCATTTATGACTTTTTTGACGCTCTAAAGAGTCGCTCAAAAGGATATGCTTCGCTTGATTACGAGTTAAAGGGATATAAACAGTCTAAGCTTGTCAAGCTTGATTTCATGCTTAACGGCGAAGTCGTAGACGCGCTTTCGTTTATCGTATTTGAGGACAGAGCATACACGAGAGCAAGAAAAATTGCAGAGAAGCTTAAAGAAAATATACCTCGTCAACTTTTTGAAATCCCTATTCAGGCAACTATTGGTTCGAAAATAATCGCCAGAGAAACCGTTAAGGCTATGCGTAAAGATGTACTTGCAAAATGCTACGGCGGCGACATAACAAGAAAGAAAAAATTGCTTGAAAAACAAAAAGAGGGTAAGAAAAAGATGCGCAAGCTTGGCAGCGTTGAAGTTACCCCAGAAGCTTTTATGGCAGTTTTGCGGCTTGAAGATGACAAGTAAAAAATTAGGCTTATACGTTCATATTCCGTTCTGCTTGAAAAAATGCAATTACTGTGATTTCTGCTCATTTTCGAATGTTACTGACGATGAAAAAGAGGCGTATGTTAATTTCTTGATTAAGGAAATTACAGGGTATTCCCACAACCCAAAGCTCATCTTGAATAGTGTGTTTTTTGGCGGAGGAACACCCACCATCTTAAAAAATAAGGAAATTGGCAGAATTGTAGATGCGATCAAAAGCACCTTCGACTTCGATAAAAATATTGAGGTTACCATTGAGTCCAATCCCGGCACAGTCACAGAAGAAAAACTTGCGTTTTACAAAGAAATCGGGTTTAACCGAATTAGCATAGGATTGCAAACTATTCATGAAAACGAACTTAAACTTCTTGGCAGAATACATAGCTTTGAGGATTTCAAAGTTAGTTTTTCTCTTGCTCGAAAGGTCGGATTTTCAAATATAAACGTTGATTTGATGTATGCAATACCTAATCAAACGGTAGATAGTTTTAAATCAACGCTGGAAGCTATTTCCGCTCTGTCTCCCGAACATATTTCCGCTTACTCTTTAATTTTGGAAGAAGAAACCCCGTTTTTTGACATGCGAGAGAGCTTAAATTTTCCATGCGAAGATGAAGAACGGAAAATGTACGACATCGTGCGTTTCTTTTTAAAAGAACATGGCTACAATCACTATGAAATTTCAAATTATGCAAAGCGTGGATTTGAGTCAAAGCATAATTTGATTTATTGGAATTTGGACGAATATATCGGGGTGGGATTAAACGCATCTTCTTATTTTGAAGGAAAAAGGTATAAAAACTCAGCTTCATTTGAGGACTATTTCCAAAATGTTATGGCGGATTCAGAAGTTGAGACGCTTGACGATGAGTCATTCGAATTCGTTATGCTCAGATTACGGCTTAAATCCGGTTTCTCTCTCTCGGAATACGAGAATAGATTCGGTAAAAGTTTTTATGAAGGTAGAGAAGCAACAATAGAAAAATTCGTTGCGTTAGGTCTTTTGAAGTTAGAAGATAATATGTGCTTTCTCACAGAAGAAGGAATGTATGTAAGTAATTCCATACTTATAGAATTGCTTTACTGAATACCACTTGACAGATTTTCTTTTTTAGTATAAAATAAAGCTGAAAAACATAAAATAATGCGGAGGATATATAATGGCTAATAATAAGGATAAAGATATAGTGGATAATGAGGAGATTCTTGAAAATCAGAATAAAGCAGAAGATGCTGAAGATTTTGACGAGTATCCGGTTCTTAAATTAACCGATGAAGAAACGGGAGAAGAAATAGAGTTTCTTTTATTGGCTAGTGAAAAAATTGACGGTCAGCTTTATTATGCAGTTCAAGAATCAAATGATGAGTCGGATGAATATGTAGTCTTGAAGGTCTATGAGGACGGTGAAGACATTTTATTTGAAAGCATCACTGATGACGACGAGTTCGAAAAGGTTGAAGACGTATTTAACGATATGTTTTTTAATGCTGACGTAGATTACGATAATTGATTTTATCCTGCGTGGTGCGTGATATTGTGGTATTTGGACCTACACTTAATCAAAGGGAGTTTGGACTTCTGTTATCGGGATGCAGGCCTCCTGTAAACTCGTTTACAGACGTTGGAAGCGCAAAGAAACAGAGAGAACACCCACCTGTAAATACAGGGTTAAAAATTGCTTTACACGGCTTCGCGGGTATTATATTTTTAAAGTTGCTGCAACACTATGTGCAGTAATAAAGTCATAAATGGGAGTTTCTGCACAGAGTTGAAACTCCCATTTTTTATATTGCTTGAAGAGATAACTTTTTGTAATTAATATTCAAAACTTTTCATATCTTTTAACATATATGTTATAGAGTGGAGAAATATATGACAAAAGAAATCATAGGACTGGATGAAAAGCAGGTTGAATTTTCCAGAGAAAAGCATGGTGATAACAAATTAAAAAAAGAAAAACAAAAAAGTTTCTTCGGAAAATTTTTTGAAAATCTCAACGACCCGATAATCAAAATTTTGATTATTGCATTGGTAGTTGAGGTCGTGTTCACGTTTGGTAATTGCAACATTTTTGAGGTTCTCGGTATCGTTATTGCTATTTTGATAGCCACTACTGTATCGACAGCATCGGAATTCGGTAGCGAAGTGGCTTTTTTGAAAATGCAGGCAGACTCGCAAAATTCGCGAGTTAGGGTATATAGAAACGGAAAAATTATTGAGATATCTCCCGACGAACTCGTAGTCGGAGATGTAATGTCGGTTTCAGCAGGAGAAATGATACAAGCAGATGCCCAAGTTATAGATGGAAGTTTACGAGTAAATCAATCAGCGTTGAACGGAGAGGGCAAGGATGTTGCAAAATTTCCAAGTAGAAATAAAGCTAAGGATAATCTTTCAAATAGTGGTGTAGTTTTTAGGGGTAGTGTTATAACTGCCGGAGAGGCTATCCTTAGAGTTATAGGTGTTGGAATTAATACGTTCTACGGCGCTGTTGCCAAAGATGTGCAAACTGAGACTCGAAAGAGTCCATTAAAAATAAGGCTTGCTAAACTCGCAGCTCAAATAAGTAAAATCGGATATGTAATGGCTATAATCGTAGGAATTGTTTATATTTGGACAACGCTCGTGATGAGCAACGGCTACGTTTGGAAGGAAGTGGTAAAAGACATTAAAGATTTTAAGTTTATGATACAAATGTTTACGCACACCTTGACATTGATGATAACGGTAATCGTAGTTGCTGCTCCGGAAGGGCTTCCCATGATGATAACCGTAGTTTTATCAGCAAATATGAAAAAAATGCTTAGGGACGGCGTTTTAGTAAAGAAGATGATCGGTATAGAAACAGCGGGTTCTATGAACATTTTGTTTACAGACAAAACCGGTACTCTGACACACGGTAGATTGGAATGTGATAAAATAGTAACTGCAAACGAAGAATTTTCCTCAATCTCTTCCTTAAAAAAGAATAGAGAGTTATATGAGATTTTGCTATATAACGCACTTGGAAATACATCTTCAAGAATATCCGGGAAAGAGGTTGTGGGAGGAAATTCAACCGATTTTGCCATAGGTCAATTTTTCAAAAAGGAAAGAAAATTAGAACTTGGTATAGTAGAAAGAATTCCTTTTAAAAGCGAAAACAAATTCTCCTATGTAAAATTTGACAATGGAATGGAAATAATAAAGGGAGCGCCGGAAATAATTTTGCAGAGGTGTGATAAAGACATTACAGGAGAAAAAATAGATAGTAGGAATATTGTGGGAAAATATGAAAAATTTGCCAGACAGGGAAGCAGAGTAATCGCTGTGGCGTGCAAAAACAAATTCGAAAATTCCTATCAATTTGTAGCGTTAATTTTACTGAGAGATATTATTAAAAATGGTGTAAAAGATTCCGTTGAAGGGGTAAAGAAAGCAGGCGTCCAAGTCGTAATGGTGACCGGCGACGGAAAAGAAACCGCTAAAAGTATAGCAATAGAATGTGGAATTTTAAAAGAAAACAGTGATGAAATTGTGCTGACATCTGACGAACTTTCAACTATGAGTGATGAGGAAATAAAAAAAATACTTGGTAAATTGAGGGTGGTAGCGAGAGCACTTCCACAGGACAAAACACGCCTTGTCAGAATATCGCAAGAGATGGATTTGGTCGTCGGAATGACGGGAGATGGAATAAATGATGCTCCGTCTTTAAAACTGGCAGACGTAGGATTCGCTATGGG
>JAZUPQ010000122.1:0-4185 GCA_045605265.1 Eubacteriales bacterium
CAGAACGACATGGCTACGATCCGACTGCGGGAGGATTGCTTTACAAGCTCCTTTGCCTCGCTTACGGAAATTTCACCGTTTATCGCGGAAATGACCTCTTTATAGCCTATTCCGCCCGACGCGGTGCAACCGCTTGGAAAAAGTCCTTGCTTATAAAGTCCTTCGACCTCCTCAAAGAGCCCCTCGGCAAACATCTGTTCGGCTCTTTTGTCCACTCTTTTATAAAGATTTTCTCTGTTGTGAAAATCAAGAGTGATTACTTTTATATCTATTTCCTTATCGCTTTGCCGGGAGAGTCTGTCAAAATAGCTTTTCGGCTTTCCCGTAGCTTCGTAAACCTCAATCGCTCTTATAACTCTGCGAACGTTGTTATAGTGTATCGCCTCTGCGCTTTCCTTATCGACCTCGCAAAGTTTTTTCCAGAGGGCGATTTTCTTTTCCTCGCTGTCACACTCTGAAAGCAATTTGTCTCTGTATTCCTCATTACTCTTGGGAACTTCCGCCGAGGGCGAGCGCATAAGCGAGTCGAGATACAGCCCCGTACCGCCTACGAAAAGAGGTAATTTGTTTCGGTTTGATATATCCTTTGCTATGCGCAGGGCGTCCTCTCTGTATTTCCCCGCGCTGTAATTCTCGTCGGGGCTCACGACGTCGAGCATATGATGTTTTACGCTCGCCCTCTCGGCAGTGGTCGCCTTTGCCGTACCTATATCCATTCCCTTGTAAATCTGCATAGAGTCAAGGGATATTATCTCTAACGGTATATTCTCCGCAAGACGCAAGGATAGCGCGGTCTTACCCGAAGCGGTAGGACCGCATATTGCCAATGATTTTATCATCACTTAATTCTTTCTGCAAAAGCGAGCATATCGGCAAAAACCTCTTCGTATCCTATCTCGTTGAAAAGCTCGTGCCTTGCTCCCTCGTAAATTTTAAGTCTTATATTTGTTCCGCCTGCCAAAAGGAGCTGTTTATATACGTAATTCACTCCTTTTCCGAAATCTCCTACGGGGTCGCAGTCTCCGCTCATAATAATCGTGGGCATTTCCTTCGGATATGCGTTAAAGGACTCCTTGGAGTTGCATTTTTGTAACATAGTAAACAGGTCTATATACGCGCTTGAAGTAAAGGTGAAATTCGTCCGCGGATCTTCCAAGTCCGCAGAAACCATACTTGCGTCGCGGGTGAGCCAAGCGCGAGAGCCCTCGCTCTTCGAAAAGTGCTTCGCATAAGCGCCTGTGCTCAGGCTTTTCAAGAGTTTTGAACGGTGTCTTTCTCCGTAAAGCGTTTTTATCGCTTTGGCTAAAAGTTTCCCCATTCCGACAAGGGAATTTTTGCCGGCAGTACCCATAATTATGACTCCGCTTACCGTATGAGGATACTTAACGGCGTAGAGCCTTGCAAGAAACGAGCCCATACTGTGCCCCATAAGAATAAGCGGTACGTCGGGATAAAGCTCTCTCAGGTGCTTATTAAAGCTATGCAGGTCGCGAAGCACGGTATCAACTCCGTCCTTCGTCGCAAAATAGCCGTAATCGTCTTCTGCATCAACGCTCAAACCGTGTCCCAAATGGTCGTTTCCGGCAAAAATATAGCCGTTTTCGGTAAAAAATTTTGCTACGTGAGCGTATCTTTGAACGTGGTCAACCATTCCGTGAGACAGCTGTATTATTCCTCTGGGCTCTCTGTCTTTCGGGACGTAAATATGGCCTTGAAGCGTATTAATTCCGTCCCGTGAAGGAAATTTATATTCAGAATATTCGTAACTCATAAACCGCTCCTTCTGAAAAGACTTTAAATCGTTGAATATTTTTTCATATAACTCAGGACCTCTTCTCTTGTGGGAATGGCCATAGAAGCCCCGTTTTTAGTCGTTGTAAGCGCGCCAGCACAGGAGGCGAACTTGCCTGCGGATTTTATGTCGCCCGTACGCAGATATTCAAGCGTAAGCGCAGCGGTAAAGGCGTCTCCCGCTCCGGTCGTATCTATAACCTTTGCGACCGGATATGCCGGTACAACCCAGTGATATTTGCCGTCGTAGACGAAGGCTCCGCGCTCTCCCAGCTTCAAAATTATGTACTTCGCGTTAACTCTTTTGGATAACGCCAAGCAAACGCGAAGCGCGTTATCCGCTCCCGTCGGTCTTATGCCGGTATATTCGTAAGCCTCGCTCTCGTTGGGCGAAAAGACCTCTAACATCGGCAGGCTTTCAAGCGGATAGCTCCTGTCCGCCGGGGCTGCGTCCAAAAATATCGGTATATTCTTTGCGGCGGCTATTTTTGCCGCGGAAAGCGCAGTCTCAAAGGAAGTCTCGAAGCCGATATACAACGCATCCGGCTCGGTGGAAAAAGCCTCTAACAAATTTTCCGTCGTTATGCGTATATTCGCTCCCGGATAGTAAACGATTCTGTTATTTCCGTCACTCTCTTTGAGTATGAGAGCAAATCCCGTACTATTGCCGTGATCGACTTTTATATTCGAGGTGTCAATCCCAAGCTCTTTATAGAAAGCGAACAGCTTTTGGCCGTGCATATCCGCGCCGAGCTTGGTAAGAAAGGTACATTCTCCGCCAAGCTTTTTGAAGGCTACGGCAGCATTTCCGCCCTTTCCGCCCGGAGTATACGCAACTCCGCCGTCGTCAATTACGGTTTCGCCCTCTCGCGGAACTCTGAACATATTGGCGCATAAGTCCATATTTGAACTGCCTATCAGCAGTATTCTTTTGTTTTCAGCCACGGTAATATATCTCCTGACGTGATTTTGAAATTACACTACTTTGATTTTATTGCGCGCGAGCTTGATGAGCTTTGCCTCATCGTACTTATCCTTCGCCAAATTAGACTCTCTCTGGCGGCAGGTGAACACAAACGCCTGATATCCCTCGTCTGCAAGATGCTTAATGGCGTCCATCATAGATTTCGCTCTCACGTTATCCTGATGAGCAAAGCTCTCGTCATAGCATACGGGCGGCTTTTCTGTGTAAAGCATATCTATCAGAGCCATACGAAGAGCGACGTAGGTCAAATCTCTCGTTCCGCCGGACAGATAGTCAACGGATTTACTGTCTCCCGCTACGTTCTTGAAAGTGAGCTTCAACGCCTCGTCAACGCCGAGAGAGGTGTATTTTTTGTTGGTCATAATGCCCATAAGGTCGGTTGAAAATTCCGCAAGACGGGGTGAGATTTCCTCACGGAGATTGTCGCTTGCGGCCTCAATCGCCTTCAAAGCTACGTAGTACGCTTTATGCTGACAGCTAAGCTCGTCGATTTTAGCCTCGTTCGCCTGTATTTTGGCGTAGAGCATTCCGGGGTCCTCTGCGGACATTTTAAGCTCGGAGAGCTCGTCTTCAACCTTCTCGGCAAGAGCGTCCTGCTCCTTTATAGCCTCGTCGCACTGCTCTATTCCCATTATGATTTCGTCGTGGCGAACCTCGTTAAGAACCTTTCTCTTAAACGGGGGCACTTGTCCTCTTATGTCGATTTCGCTCTTGTCTGCGAGCTTCTCGCGGAGGGCTCTTATGTTTATCTCTATTTCAAGTCTCTCATCAAGAATCTTCTTTTCCTCTTCGAGGAACACGCGTACCTTGTCCTCCAATGCGTCAAGGAACTGATTGAGATTCGTGCTCGGAAATTCCTCGCCCCAGCGAAGCACGACTTCAAGAAGATTAACCTTTGCGTCCTCGTATTTGCTTCTGGCAAGCTCTACGGCGGCTCTCGCCTTTTCTATGCTTGAAAGAAGATTGTCTCTCTTGGTTCTTGCTTTTGCTATAACGTCAATTCTTTCCAAAAGCTCGGGATAGGTGGCGGTGGAGAATTTCTTTTCCAATTCCTCCAGCCTTTTCTTGTCCTTGATGAAGAAAAGCGACATAACAACTCCGCAGCCTATACCGATAAAACCTATCAAAGCAAAGGCAATTCTCGGAAGCGTTTGCGCGGCATCGCCTTTTGCGATGATTTCAAGTATAATCGCAGTTAGTATGAGCATCGCCGAGCCGATTATCGCTATGAAGTGTTTGAGCTCGCTGTGTCTGATATCCTTCGCCTTCGTTCTTACCGCCTCCTCTTTTCCCAAGGAGTCGGAGAGAGAAATCGCGCTTTCGATATCCTTAGTAATACCTACGGCATTTTTCTCTCTGTCGTAATTCTCGTTAGCTTCCTGTAAAGCGCGGTAGGAATTATCGACATT
>JAZUPQ010000123.1:0-2375 GCA_045605265.1 Eubacteriales bacterium
CGCTCTCACCGTCTGCTTTATTGCAATAAGTCAGTATAAACTTATCACCCTCGTTTCCAAATCTCTTTAGACATTCTTTTACAAACAGAATCGTGGAGAATATATTCCAAGCATAGATAACAAACTGACTACCGTCTGCACAAGGATATGTCAAATACTCAATGCTGTTGAGTTGTTTTCTAAATTCCTCTACGGTTGGATATATTCCTTTATAGATTTTTCCGTTGGTTTCATATTGGCACGTTGGATACTCTGCCTTTTCCTGTTCTGATAATGCAGACAACTGAGATTCATATATTTGGAATGCGAGTCGAGGCAACGTTTGATTTGAAATTTTCCTTTCGTTTTTTGCTCTGGTGCGTTTGATTTTTTTGCCGTCTATATCTTCAAACCAAGCATCCAACGGCTTAAATCCATCGCCCGCCCCCAAGTTGTCCATAGTAAAATTAGGATCAGTTGATACTACAGAATCAGCACTTATAGTTAGTATGTATTCTTCTTTAATCATAGCCATATCTTCCAACGCCTCCTTCAATTCATCACGAAGTTTCCAAGAATATCTCTGATTTCCGTTTTCTTTAACATTACGCCCCACAAACGGAATAACATATACACGATTTCTATCCGTTGTGTCACTTTCTTTGTCTATACAATCGGGACAATTATATTTGTCTTTCACACGCCTTCCAAAAGTGCTTCCAAGGCTATTATAATGAGCCGGGGTATTTCCGTACACTTCCGCAAGATGGGCACAAGTGCTTTCACCGCCAAGCTCCAACATCTTTTTGAGCATAGAAAGTGTTTCGGTGGTGGTAATGGTTGAATCTCTCAAAACCTCTGCCCACATTTCCTTGGTAATGCCGGGATTGTATTCTTCCAAAGAAGGCCAGTAAACATTTGCATTTTGTATTTCAACCACTTCTTTCACCCCTTTTACGATATTTGTATATTGGTTTTCTATAAAGGCACGTAAATACTTAACAGAGCGTTCTCCATCTATTGTATCTACTACGAAATCAAGATTTAATTCTTCAGGATATGTATTTGAGGCTTCGTGAGGTGCGGCTATCCGTCTTTCTTTACTTCCCACAGAAATCAAATATGAATATTGCTGATTGTTTTTCCCGCGCGTAACCATTTGCCCTGCAACCTGTGAGTAGTTGCTCATATCACGTTGAGGATTAAAAACCGATGCTAATCTTGCAATACTGTTTTGTGACAGAATATAGGAATCAACATTGTCGGAATTTGTACGGACATACTCATTGTAAGTTAAAGCTGCCGCTGCAATCCAAACAGCTTCTCTCGTGCTCATTGTTTCGCTAATTGATTGAGTAACCTTAGGCAATCCTGTTACATAAGCGAAGTACCCGTTAAGGAACGATAAGACCTGTCCGTGCAAATCATTGCTTGACACATTATTGGTAAACTCATATCCGTTGGGAATATGTCTATGTATTTCCGGCATCAACTTAGCGATAAATTGATCAACGTCGTAAGGAGTAACTTCATTCGGAGAACCAAGACGATAATATTCATATAGAGAGCCTTCCGAACCTCTTACAAATACTTTTTCGTCACTTGACTCAACTCTGCCTACCGTAATTGTTTGAAAAATATTCGCTCTAATATTTTCTCCAAACAATTCATTCGCTTTGGTGATAATCTCTTGCGCGGTAAACAAAAGATTCTTCAAGCTAAATGCACCGTCGTATTTTTCACCAACTAATGCGATATAAGCACACGCTAATTTTTCAGATTTTCTAATCATATGAGTTCTCCTATGTGTTCTTAAAGTCAAAAGATAAAGCGAACATTATACAAACAACTCGCCAATCAAATATAAAACGAAAATTACAATCCCTATAACTACTATTGGAGTAAAACAACCGCCGCCAGAGCCGCCGCTTCCTCCGCTCGTACTTTGGAATGCGTGAAAGTCATCTAAGTTTGGCATAACAGACCTCCTCAACCAATTTGATGGTCATACCAATGCTCAGACGGAGATATTCTTCCGCTTTCCACAAATGCTTTCTTTTCAATAAATAGTTTTGCAAAGTCGGGACAAATATCGGGGTATTTAGAAATAAATTCACTCGCTCCTGCTTCTTCGAAGAGCATAATGCAATCTGCAAGTCTGAATACACCTGCGCCATCGAACTCACGACCTGCGCAAGCAAGCATACAAGATGTCAAAGTATTTCTAACAGTATCTACTGTGAAATCAAGGTCTGAATCAAGAAAAGTTGCTTCATTCATCAAGCTGGGATACAAAAGTGCCGCTTTCATCATAAACGCAGTTGCAATGTAGGTCGGTCTATAAAAGAAATCCACACGAGCATCTGACGGCATCTTCTCCGGCTCATCAAGACCAA
>JAZUPQ010000124.1:0-4640 GCA_045605265.1 Eubacteriales bacterium
GAAGATGTTATTTCAAAGCTCGACAGTAGCAGAGTGGAGATGGAAAAAGAGCGTGAGATAGCCGAAGTTCTAAGACGCGAATACGAAATTTTTAAAGAAAAATCAGAAAAAGAATTAAGAGAAAAACTTGATAAAAGTGAAAATGAAATTCAAAAACAAACACTTAAAGCGAGGCAGATACTTGATAGTGCCAGGGCTTCAAGTGAGTTTATTTTTAGGCAAATCGAAGATGCAAGGAAGCAAGAGGATAAAGAAAAACGCTATGAGATGATGTTAAAAGCTCAAAATGAAATAAGAGCCAAGCTAGCTGAGAGCGAGAAAATGTTTGATGGAATTTCGATTAAAGAAATTGATTTTGATGGGGATTATAAATTGCCTCGCGAGTTAAAGCTTGGAGACAAAGTTTATCTTACTCATTTAAATCAAGAAGGCACCATCACACAACTCAAAGACAGCAAAGGACTCTATTCAGTGACTGCGGGAATTTTGAAAACCAAAGTGGCTGAGGATAAAATCAGACTTCTCGAAAATGGACAAAAGCCCCCCAGGCCCAAACAAACGCCAAAGGTAAACGAAGGAAAGATAAAGAAAAGTCTTGTTTCTACCTTCAAGAGCGAGGTTGACGTTCGCGGTATGATTGGAGACGATGCTTGGTTTGTTGTAGACAAGTATCTTGATGATGCTGTCTTGGCGGGAATTTCTAGCGTTAGAATAATTCATGGCAAGGGTACAGGCGCATTAAGAGCGGCACTGTGGAAGTATTTTAAAACAGACAAGAGAATTAAATCTTACCGCCACGGCGCATACGGAGAGGGCGACGCAGGAGTGACTGTTGTTGAATTCAAACAATAAAAATAAAGCCATCGCAAATTGCGATGGCTTAAAATTTTGTCATTCATTGCTTGTATTGGAGATTTTTTGCTTATCCCTGTATCTATAAACCCGCGAACGCTTTTTGGTTATATATAGATTGTAAC
This sequence comes from Eubacteriales bacterium, assembly GCA_045605265.1. Lineage (GTDB taxonomy): Bacteria > Bacillota > Clostridia > Oscillospirales > CAG-272 > UBA1740. The sequence continues at coordinate 978 of JAZUPQ010000124.1, forward strand.
CCCAAATTCCTACAAGCCCAAAGACGATTACACCGGTTGTTATATGAACCCAAAGTTCTGTCTCGTTAACCGTTTTTAATTTTTCCCACAGGAAATTAGTGTAGACCTGTAAATTTATTTTATCGTCAACATAAAAGGCTTCGTATGCCGGATTGTAGGGATAATTAACATTGGCTTCATCTTTTGACTTGCTATAGAGCACATCCCAGGCAGAAACTGTATCGGTATCATAGTTATAGGATAGCATTTCCTTGTAATAATCGCTATCGGTAACCATAGTGTTTGGAGAAGCGTATCCAATATAAAGGGCATTTGATATAGCCGCGTCCTCGGAGAGCATAAAGTTTATATACTCGTGAGAAATTTCGGGATTTTTTGAAGTTGTGGGAATGCACATCGCATCAACGAAGTAGTTAGTTCCTTCTTTGGGATAGTAGAACTGCAAATTTTCGTTAATTGCGGACATTGTGAGGAAATCTCCTGCAAAATATGCAGAAATGTACGCCGACTCTCCCTGCATTTTATTAAAGATCTCATCGTTTACATATCCTTGGAGAATAGATTTTTGCTCTTTCAAATAATCAAGCGCCTTGTCCCAATCCTCAGTTTCTTTTGAATTGACATCAATGCCTTGCCAGTACATCGCAGTACCGAAAGCATCTCTGGGATTGTTAAACTGAAGAATTTTTCCTCTGTATTTAGAGTTCCAGAGAAGTTCCCACGATTGCTCTTTTACATCTGATGGAGCTACAAACTTGCTATTGTAAATAATACCCAGCATTCCGTACGTGTAAGGGATCGAATATAGATTTTCTGGATCGTAGTAAAGATTTTTGAACTGGTCGTTAATGTACTTAAAATTAGGTATTTTAGAATAATCAAGAGGCATGAGAAGATTCTCTTTCGCCATCTTTTGTATCATATAGTCAGACGGAACTACTATATCGTATGATACTGCGCTGTTTGTCAACTTGGCGTACATATCTTCATTTGTTGCATAGGTAGTGTAATTAACTTCAACGTAATATCCGTATTTTTCTGCCAGATTTTCGTTAAAATACTCCTCAAATGCTGCATTGGTGTCAAACAGACCGCATTCGTCATCATCTTCGTCAGAGATGTATTCGCCCCAGTTATAAACATTCAGACTCTTCGTAGGTAAATTTGTTTTCTTTTTTTCCGCTCCGTAAACCGTAAGAGTTGTGAGGGATAGCAAAACTACTGTGGATAGCAACAAAATCAAAGCTTTTTTCATCTTTTATGTGCCCCCTTTACACTTTTCTTTGCAGTACTCCTAAAACTCTTAATGTTTGATAGAATCAAAAGCGCAAACACCGTCAGGATTATAATCGTTGACAAAGCATACATATCAGGTTTTACGGTTTTCTTCGTCATTGAATATATAAGGAGCGGTAGTGTCTCAAAATTAGAAGGGCTTACGAAATATGAAATTACAAAGTCGTCAAGCGAAAGTGTGAATGCCATAATCAATCCCGAAATTACTCCGGGCATAATGTTTGGAAGTTTTACTTTAAAAAATGCTTGTAAAGGGGTGCAGCCAAGGTCCAGCGCGGCCTCGGACAGTGAGTTGCCAAGCTCATTAATTCTCGGAAGAACCGACAAAATTACATAAGGCAAACAGAACGTTGTATGAGCAATAAGCATAGCGGGAAAGCCAATTATGTTATAATCATCAATTTTAAAAATCGCTACAACTGCCGCAAAGAACAACATAAATGAAACGCCTGTTACAATATCGGGATTCATCATAGGTATATTGGTGATAGTTGTTACCGACTGTTTTATCCACTTGTTTCTCATTCGGTAAATCCCTTCCGCTGCTGCAGTACCGATAATGGTAGAAAGAACGGAGGAGGAAATAGCCAAAATAAGTGTGTTTCTCAAAGCGAGAAAGGCTCTTTCATCCGTGAATAATTTAACATACCATTGGAAACTGAATCCCGAAAATACAGAGGTGGATTCAGAAGCATTGAAAGAGAAGAGAATGAGCGTCAAAATCGGAATATAGAGTATCCCGAAAATCAAGCATAAATAAATTCTGGAAGCATATTTTTTCACGGCACGATACCTCCCGTATTATCTTCGGTAAATTTATTCATTATACCAAGAGATATGATAATTAAAATCATCATAACAAGCGAGATAGCTGCGCCTACGTTATATGCTCCTGTGACGAATTGACGCTCTATTGTGTCACCAATCAATTCAAAAGTACCGCCGCCAAGCTTTTGAGAAATATAAAAGGTGCTGATTGATGGAACAAAGACCATCGTTACGCCGGAAATTATTCCTGACATTGACAGTGGAAAAATTACTTTGGTTAAAACTCTTATGGAGTTGCAGCCAAGGTCTGTTGCCGCTTCCCACATATTTCTATCAATTTTGGAAATGCAAGTATAGATAGGCAAAACCATGTATGGAAGGAAGTCATACACCATACCAAATATAACAGCGCCTTTAGTGCCGACTATATGAAACGCGGTCCCAAGGATAGAGTTGAGAAATCCGCCATCGTCAAGTATTGCCATTATAGAGTAAGTGCGAATAAGTAGGTTTATCCACATTGGTAGCATCAAAAGCATAATAAAAATCTTTTGATGCTGAGGCTTTGACCTTGCAATAATATATGCCAAAGGATATCCGATGAGCAAGCAGATAAATGTGGCAATAACCGATAATTCTATTGATAATCCAAATATTTGAACATACTCGGAAAGTGTTGATACATTCTCAAATGTGAAAGCGCCATTATCATCTGTAAATGCATAATAAAGAACAATAAACAGGGGCAGAAGTATAAACAGAAACGCCCAAAAGATATGTGGCGCAGCGGAAATGGAATGTATTAAATTGTTTTTCTTTTTCATTTTTTACACATCCCCAATGGAAAATCTCATAATTATTTAAGTCAATTTAAAAATCAAAATTCTTCTGCTGTGTCAACATCAGAAAGTTGGTCCAGCTCGTCGGAGAATGACGAGTAGTCGCCAAACATACCTGAGTATTTGGATTTTTTCATAATATGAATCGCATCCGGTTCAATAAACAGACCGATAGTTGCATCCGGAGCAACATAATCAGTACTTTGTATCATCCATTTAAAGCCTTTGATATCTACGATTATCTCGTAGTGAACACCTTTGAAGGTGACTGCAGTAACAACACCTGTAAGCATACCTTTTTCAGCGGTTACAACGTCAACATCTTCTGGTCTTACAACAACATCGACAGGCTCATTTTTATCAAATCCGGAGTCGAGACAGTTAAAAATATGGCTTGCAAATCTAACTTTTCTGTCATCGAGCATAACACCGTCGATAATATTACTTTCTCCTATAAAGTCAGCGACAAAAGCATTTTTGGGCTCGTTATATATATCGGTAGGCGTGCCGATTTGCTGAATTTCTCCATCTGCCATAACAACTATTGTATCTGACATAGATAGCGCTTCTTCTTGGTCGTGAGTTACATATATAAATGTGATACCTACATCCTGTTGAATCTTTTTCAACTCATTCTGCATATCCTTTCGCAGCTTGAGGTCGAGAGCTCCAAGAGGCTCGTCCAGCAATAACACTTTTGGGTGGGATACAAGGGCTCTCGCTATAGCCACTCGCTGTTGCTGACCGCCCGAAAGAGTAC
>JAZUPQ010000125.1:0-20780 GCA_045605265.1 Eubacteriales bacterium
ACAAGCTGCTCGTTTACAAGAAGCTGTTGGAGAGAGCCGCCCTGAGCGCCTACCTTAACGCCTGTAAAATCGCTCTTGTTTGCAGCGAAGTCAGCCTTGTTTTCGCTAAGAGAAATAAGGATTTGGTCTGACTCGTTCTCACCTGCTACGTAGTAGTCGGAAATAAGGAAGGTTTCTGCCCTGTCAGCAGTCCAAGAGAAGCCGGAGATTGCAAGGTCTGCCGAGTCTGATGATACCGCTGCCATACAAGCGTCAAATGACATAGGGTCAATAACAAGCTTCATATTAAGCTCTTTTGCGATATACTTTGCCAAAATAACGTCAAAGCCTACGTATTGGTCGTCGCCCTTCTTGGAAAGGTCTACGAATTCCATAGGAGCGAAGTCGGGTGACATAGCAACCGTCAATGTTTTTTCGCATTCAGAATCGTCGAATTCAAGGTCTTTAACGATTTTTTCATAAGGAGCCTTCAATTTAAGGTCGTTAAGAAAATCGCAGGAAGCAAATGCGAATACCGAGCAGCCGAGAAGGGCTACCGTCAAAATAAGTGTGATAATCTTTTTCATTTTTTTACCTCTTTCTTTTGGGTGTTGACCTGTCTCGGTGCGCCCTGTGTTTTTGTTGATGTCATAATTATACATCCCAATGCATAAAAAGTCAACCCCTTTTTGAAAATAAATTCATTTTTGTTGAATATATATTCATAACTCAAATTTCAGCGACGGTTTTTGTGAATTTTGCACAATTCCTTGTATGCTCAAATAAATTTTAAAATATTTTTTTGCAGGCGCGTAGGTGTGCGTGTGTCCCAAAAGTGCATATATTCATTGTTTATGCATCGAATATTCTGCATATTTATGCGTTTATTCATTTTTCTATGCATACTTGATTTTTGTCATTATCTATGGTAAAATGTATAGGTTAATATATAAACTATATATGAAAGGAGAGAGTATATGATAGCCTTATCTACCGACGGATTGAAGTTATCCTTCAATGCAGAGGATATTTTAAAAGGAATAAGTTTTTCGGTAAACGACGGCGACAGAGTGGGTATCATAGGCGTTAACGGCGCGGGAAAGACCTCTCTTTTCAGAATTATAACCGGCAAATATACTCCGGACGAAGGGGCGGTATATATCCAAAAAGGACACAGTATCGGTTTTCTGGAACAGAACCCCGACCTCTCCGCTCTTCCCAAAAGCACGAGCTGTATCGAGTATATGTTTACAGCGTTCGAGAGGCTTTTATCGTTGGAGGCGAAAATCGCCGAGCTGGAAGGAAGAATTACCGAAGCTGACAAAAGTAACGACCACGGCCTCGCGACGAGGCTTTCCACCGATTTGGCGGAAATCAGCAGTACCTACGCAAGCGAGGGAGGATTGGAGTTCCGTTCAAGGTGCAGAAGTATGCTTTTGCGTCTCGGCTTTGACGAGGAGACAATAAATCGGCAGATTTCTACCCTCTCCGGCGGTCAGTATACGCGACTCGCTCTAGCGAGGCTATTGGCTACCGAGCCCGACATTCTTATGCTGGACGAGCCGACAAACCACCTCGATATCGACTCTCTGGCTTGGCTCGAAGGCTTTTTGGCGTCATACAAAAAGACCGTTTTGATAATTTCCCACGACAGATATTTTTTGGACAAGACGACCAACAAGACTCTGCATCTGCTTTACGGCTCTGCAAAGCTCTACCACGGAAATTACTCCTGTGCCAAGGCTCAAATGGAAGCAGAGGCGGCTTCTCTCGAAAAACGCTACAAGGAACAGCAAAAAGAAATCGCAAAAATCAAGGCGAATATCGAATTTCAGCGAAGGTGCAACAGAGAGCACAACTTCGTCACTATTCGTTCAAAGGAAAAGCAGCTCGCCAGAATGGAGAAGGTTGAGCTTGCGCCAAGCGCGCCGCGAGATATTCGGTTGAGATTTTCAAGCGAAGGCGAGAGCGCGGGCGACGTTGTTCTTTTTGAAAATTTGGAATTCGGTTACAAAGACACCCCGATTATCCAAAATCTTACCTTATTAATAAGAAAATACGAGAGAGTACTTTTCCTCGGCAGAAACGGCTCGGGAAAATCCACTCTTATGAAGCTGATTAATTCCCTGCTCACTCCAACTAAGGGCAAAATCACGCTTGGGTATAATATTAAGATAGGTTACTACGACCAGGAAAACCGCGGACTCAACCCGCAAAACACGGTTTTCTCCGAAATGCGCGCCGAGTACCCCTTAAAAACCGACTTGGAGCTGCGAAGCACTCTGGCTCTGTTTTTATTCGGAGCGGAGGATATGGACAAGCCCGTATCTGCTCTTTCGGGCGGCGAGCGAGCGAGACTTACACTTGCTAAACTAATATTAAGGAAGGTAAATCTTCTCGTAATGGACGAGCCGACAAACCACCTTGACATCGGCTCTTGCGAGGCCTTGGAGACTGCGCTTTTAGGCTTTGACGGTACGGTTATCGCGGTATCGCACGACAGATATTTTATAAACAAGGTTGCCACGAGAATAGTGGAGCTTAACAAAAGCAAGCCAAACGGAATGGTTGACGTCACGCTCAACGAGGACGATGACGCCTTTGAGAGATATTTGCTTTTAAAAGAGGCGGACTCAAAAGAGGAGCGCGCGTCGCTCACGCAAGAGAAAAACGCAAGCTCTAAACAAGAATACGAAAAGAAGAAAAAGGAGCTCGCCGACAAACGCGCAAAGGAAAGGCAGATTAAGAAGGCCGAGGAAAAAATCAAAATACTTGAAGACAGACTCTCCGAGCTTGAAAACGAGCTTTTCACAAGCGCTGCCACCGACTATGTGAGGGCCGCGGAAATAGACGACGAGAAAAACAAAATCGAAGAGGAACTTTTGGCTCTTTACGAGTTGGTAATGTAAACTATGGTTAGAAATATATTTTTGGATTTAGATGACACGATACTCGATTTTCACACGGCGGAAAAGACGGCTTTATCGGCTACTTTATTAAGTTTAGGTATACCCCCGTGTGAAGAAACGCTGAGAAGATACAGCGAAATCAACGCGGAATGTTGGAAAAAGCTTGAGAGCGGAGAATACACCAGGTACGAGGTTTTGCACAAGAGATTCGACTTTCTTTTCGAGGAGCTGAATTTGAAATGCGATAGCGTAAAAGCTCAGGACGAATACGAATACAGACTCTCGCTTGAGCATCCGTTTATGGAGGGCGGTCTTGAGCTTTTGGAATCTCTTTACGGAAAATACAGACTCTATATCGCATCTAACGGAACTGCGATAGTTCAGGACAGGAGAATTGCAGACGCAGACCTTGGAAAGTATTTCGACGGGATTTTTATCTCTCAAAGAGTTGGCTTTGACAAGCCTGCGAGGGAGTTTTTCGAAATCGCTTTCTCCCAAATTCCCGACTTCAAAAAAGAAGAGACGGTTATACTGGGCGACAGTCTTACGAGCGATATTAGGGGCGGTATAAACGCGGGAATTACGACCTGCTATTTCAACCCGAAATCCAAAGAGAACAACAGCGCGATTATTCCTGATTATGAAATTAAGAGCCTTTCGGATTTTACGAAGGTTTTAGAGGAGCTTTAAGATGTATTACGGATATGATATAAGCGACAGGGTTGTAAGGCTTGCCGAAAGGGCCGAGGCAGACTGTCAGAAAGAATTTAAAAAAATTGACGAAAACGCCCTGAAATGCTCGGCAAAAATACTCAACGCCTTTCAGGAGTGCCGCGTTTCGACCTCGGATTTTCTGGAAATTACGGGATACGGCTACTCCGACCCCGGCAGAGAGAAGCTCGATGAAATTTACGCGAAGGTTTTCGGCGCGGAGGATGCGCTCGTGCGCTCTCAGCTGATGTCGGGCACTCACGCTCTGGCGGTGACTCTCGGCGCGCTTGTTAAACACGGCGAGACTCTGCTTTACATAAGCGGAACGCCGTACGACACCCTTCAAAGCGTTATCGGAACTGCGGGAGACAGCAAAAATTCACTGATGAAAAACGGAATTAAATATGAAGAAATTCCCCTAACCGGCGAGGACGATTTCGACCTCGATGCAATAAGAGAGCGAATTTCAAGAGGCGATATAAAGGTGGCCGCCATCCAGAGAAGCCGCGGCTACGCAAGACGAAGAAGTCTGACCATTGACCAAATCGAAAAAGCAATTAAAACGGTCAAGGAAGCCTGCCCCGATACCATAGTTATGGTGGACAACTGCTACGGAGAGTTCACCGAGGACAGAGAACCGACCGACGTAGGCGCGGACGTTTTCGTAGGCTCGATGATGAAAAATCTGGGCGCGGGCTTTGCTCTGAGCGGCGGCTACTGTGTCGGCAAAAGGACGGTCATTGAAGATATTGCCGAGAGATTTACAGCCCCCTGCATTGGCAAGACCTTAGGCGCAAACTTCAATCAGCTCGCTTCTCTTTACAAAGGATTTTTTATGTCCCCGACCACCGTGGCGGCAACGCTGAAATCTATGGTTTTTGCCGCCAGAATACTTGAACTCGCCGGCTTTAAGGGCATTTCACCGAGATACGACGAAAAACGCACCGATATAGTTCAGACAATAGACCTTGACACAGAGGAAAATCTCATCAGATTTTGCCGCGGAATACAGAAGGGCTCTCCCGTAGAGGCCTTCGCAACGCCTATTCCCGAGGCGATGCCCGGCTATCCTCACCCCGAAATTATGGCGGCAGGCACTTTTGTCGGAGGGGCGACGAACGAGCTATCCTGCGACGGCCCTTTGACTCCGCCCTATACCGCGTTTATGCAAGGCGGTCTGACCTACGACTACGGCAAGCTCGGAGTTATGAAGGCTCTCGACTTCGTTTTAGAGGGTGAGAGATGAGAATATGCTATATTGTCGGGGCGGGAGATTTTTCCGCTCCCTTTACGCCAAAGAAGGACGATATGGTAATCGCGGCGGACGGAGGTTTAGACACCCTCAAAAAACACGGTATTAAATGCGACCTTTTGGTAGGCGACCTGGATTCTGTCAAGGGCGAGATTTTTGGTGTTGAAATTCTGCGTCACAAGGTGGAAAAGGACGAGACGGATATGCACCTCTCTCTTATGGCAGGAGCGAATGCCGGCTATAAGAATTTTTACATTTACGGAGCGACAGGAGGACGCAAAGACCATACTTTTGCTAACTATTGTTTGCTTTTATGGGGTAAAAACCGCGGATATGATGTTAAAATTATTAGTGAAGATTATATAATTTCCGTCATTCAAAATGAAGAAATCAAGGCGAGCGGCGACGAGGGGGCTACATTTTCTCTCTTTGCTTTCGGCTCTGACGCAGAGGGCGTAAGTATAAAAAATGCAAAATACGAGCTTGAAAACGCCAAGATAAAATGCGAGTTTCCGATAGGCGTTTCCAACTCCTTTAAGGAGGGCGAGGTTACGATTTCCGTAAAGGACGGAGCACTCTTATTTATGCAAAAAATTCGCTCTTGACAAACGGCGGGCCTTGTGCTATAATTTTCCTGTCAACAGAATAGAAACCGGGGGTGCTGTTTTAAAAACGGCTGAGATGACCGCTAGGTCGAACCCTATAACCTGATACGGATAATGCCGGCGTAGGAAGATTGTTTTCAAGGATTCTCTATTAAAAGTAATCTGCCACTCGGGGTTTATATCCTGTGTGGCAATTTTATTTTTAAGGAGGTTTCCAAATGAGAAACAAAAAAATACTCGTTATGTGCGAGTGCGCGGTTATGCTGGCTCTGGCTTTTGCTTTGAGCTACGCCAGGCTTTTCAAGGGTGCTTTTGGAGGCTCGGTTACCCTTGCAAGTATGCTTCCGATTATTCTGGTAAGCATAAAACACGGTACGAAAATCGGTGTCGGAACGGCCTTTCTCTATTCCCTGACACAGCTTTTACAGGGCTTTTTAGAGGGTGATATTTACTTCGCTATGAGCGGAGGCGTTCTGGTCACCGCGATACTTTTCGACTATATCGTTCCCTTTACCGTTCTCGGCTTTGCAGGACTTTTAAAAAACAGGGGCGAGGCGTGGATTTACGCCGGAATAAGCGCGGTCGTTTTTATAAGATTTATCTGTCATTTCGTCACGGGAGTGTCGATTTGGAAGCAGTGGCGCCCGGACGGGTGGAGTCCCGCCCTCTATTCCCTCGCTTACAACGGCGGTTATCTTTTGCCCGATTTCATAATCCTTATGGCAGTGGCAGTTCTTATGTTGCGCGTGAAGGAAATCAGGAAGCTTTTAAACATAAATTAAACTATCAGCTATCGCGCTTTGCGATAGCTTTTTTATTTGCAACAGGCTGTTTATGTAAAAAGTTAAAAAATGAAAGCCTTGTGAACTGTCACCAAAAACGGTGCTCTTATTTTGTATATGTCTACAAACATCTGCAAATTTCACGGTTTTTGTTGATTTATTAAATAAAATATGTTAAAATAAACTGAAAATATTTAATTTCCGAAAGGGAGCGCGTATGAAATATTTAAAAAACTTATTACTTTTTTTAATCGCTTTAACGCTGGTTTTTGCACTTATCGGTTGCAATTTTCAAATCGATTTGGGCGGAGGAAACAACGACAATACGAATGATAATAACGATAATGACGGCGACGGCGATAACAACGGAGATGACGGAGACAGCGAGGCCTATAAACCCCTCTCTCTCATCAAGGACGGCGAGGCGCAATTCCAGCTCGTCGTGGATAAGAGCAGCGGAACTCTTTTAAATTTAACGGCGAGAGATTTCGTTAACGATATGGCGGCCCTCGGTTTTACGGTCAAGCTCGTTGAGGACGAGAAGAAAACCGAAAGCGACGGCTGTGAAATTCTCGTGGGTAATATCGTAAGCCGCGGCGATAAGTACGATTACGACGAGCATACCCTCGGCAAAAAGGGCTACGTCGTTACGAAAATCGACAACAAAATAATAATTGCCGGCGACACCGTGGATATCATTCTCACAGAGTTTGAGCTTCTCTTGGACGGCATTTTGGAGGCTGCGGAGAACGATGAGGACTTCGAGTTTACCGAGTCAAACGAAATTCTTGAAGTTCAAGACGACTATCTTGTTACCGCCCTTTTAATGAACGGCGAGGATATGAGAGGTTATACCATCGCGGTTGACAAGCAGGACGGAGATTTCCGTAAAGCAGCAAGCATTTTGCAGGATACTATCTATTTGAGAACGGGATATTGGCTCGAAATAGTTCCTATTAATGAAAAGACGGATAAATCCATAGTTCTTTCGTTTGCAGATTTGACAGAGACCGATAACAAGGGCTTTGTCGTTAAGGGCGAAAGCAACGGACAAATCACGATTCTGGCTTCCTATTACAATGCTCTTGAAAATGCGATTACGGACTTCCTCGCTTCAAAAATCACTCTTTCCTCGGGCGAGGTTAACTTCCGCACGGGAAAAATCTTTGACAAGGACGTATCAAAGGTTTACTACGCAGACTACGACGAGCTGACAGACAAGGACCAGGAAAACGACTTTGAGGCTCTTAAAGCCGTTCACGCCTACGCAAACGAGGGAGGCCAAGCCGTTTATGCGGAAAACGGAAAGACCTATTACATAGGCAACTGCAACAATCAGAAAATCGTTATTCAGACAGACGTATATTTCGGAACTGCAAAGTTTTTGATTGACGACTCCTTTATAACGACCAGAGACCTTGCATCGAAGCATTCAAATCACGTATTTTCAATCACCGATTCAACCGCCAAGCTGACCTATACGAAATCGAATGACCCTAAGGGAATTATCGATATGCTCAATGACAGAGGCGGTATAAAGACCACCGATACCTCACTTCCCTTAAATCTCGGCTATGACGCTATGATTGTTCCTATGGACCACGGCGTTATGATGTATAAACGCGGCGGCGACGGCGATGCTTCCACTCACGACTCCGGTCACGTTCAAAGAGAGCTTATAATCGTCAACGCGGACAATTCGATAGACCTCTCGACAAGGCCTCTGTTTGATTTTGCGGAGGTTGACGAGCTTATGATTTTCAGAATTGATACCGACCCAATCACTCTTTCGGGCGGATTCTTCACAACGAAGGCGACTCGCGGAGACAACGTTTCACTTAACCGCGGTATATCAATTAGCCGTTCTAACGTTACGATTACGGGTATGGACCACTACGTATCAAATCAGCCTCTCGGCGCTCCCACGGCTACCGACTCGTTAGGCGCGATTTACAACAGCGGCGGCCCTAACTACAACGGCTGGATTGTTCCGAGTAATTGCAACAATCTTCTCGTTGAGAACACGAAGCTCTGCGGCAGAACTCACTATCGCCAAGGCTCTTACGATATCGGCGGCGGTCTCGCAAACAAGATGGTATTCAAAAACTGCACTCAGTACAATATGTTTATTGACGACGATCCAAGCAAGGGCGTTTGGCAGGAAACCCGCGACTATTGGGGCATTATGGGTACTTCATACTGCAAGAACATAGAATATTATGACTGCGTTCTTTCAAGACTTGACGCTCACGCAGGCGTCTTTAACGTAGTGGTTAAAAACTGTGTAATGCGTTCAATCTGCGGTGTTGGCGGCGGAACCTTCCGCGTTGAGAACACCACCGTTTACAACGAGTACGTTGCAGGCTTGCGCAGCGACTACGGCGGAACCTGGAGAGGCGACGTGTATATCAAGAACTGCCACCTTATTCCCTCAACCAACCTGGCGTATGGCTTCCAAAGCCTTGTACATAACGGTGATTACGGCTTCCAAACCAAGCTCCCCACTAACATTTATATTGAAAACCTCACTCACAGCTTGGGTGAAAATCACGAAAAATTCTACGCTATCGGCATTAAGCTTTCCGACGCGTACTTTACGCCGGAGCCAACCATTTACAACGATTTCACACCTATCGGAACAATTCACATCGCAAATCAACAGCCCGGCTACGATTATTCGAGAATTTCAAGATACGGTACTGAAAACAACAGCACAACTCAGGACAAAATCTACGCGGATTACGGACGTCCTTTGTATCAAAACGTTGCTTACGACAGCAAGGAAGATTAACTAAACAAATTTGATGAAAAAGATATTTGCGTTTCTGATAGCGCTCATTGTGATACTGTCTTTGAGCGCTTGCCGTATTACCGCCAGCGACGGTGAAAACAACGACCTTGACGACGGTATTAATAACGGTAACGGCAACCAGGAGACAGACGAAGGTGAAGACGGTGATTCCGTTCTTCACCTTATACAAAATAAAACCGCCAATTTTCAAATAGTCGTAGACGGCTCAATGGGAAGCGCCATTACCAAAGAGGTTAAAAAATACGTCAACAAGCTCTTAAACGTGGGAATTACCGTCAAAATAGCCGACGACAGCGAAGAGGCTGCCGAGGATTGCGAAATTCTCGTGGGCGACGTAAAAAATCACGGCGATAAATACGATTTTGACGAGCATACTCTCGGTAAAGAGGGCTACGTCACGACGAGAATTGATAACAAGGTTATTATTACGGCGGGCAATCTCAAAGGATTGCTCGCTCAATTCGATATTTTTGCCGAAAGCACCTATGCCGCTTTGATTGAAACAAACGGAAAGGTCTTTGATTTCACGGAGAATCTGGAGTCTCTGAAAATCCAAGACAACTATTCTATCACCTCCGTGTCGATGAACAAAAAAAGCATAAAGAATTACGGTATCTATACCGTCGAGGGCGACGTTGACGCTTTGAACGCCGCAAGAAATCTTCAAGACGCGCTCTATACGATGACGGGCTATTGGCTTGATATTTCACAGGACGAGGCGGCGGATAACGCCATTGTAATCAAGTATGCGGACATTGAAAAGACGGGCGGCCAAGGCTTTTCGGTCACGGGATTTGAAAGCGGACGGATTGAGATTCTTTTCAGCCATTACAACGCTCTTTCGAGAACGTTAGAGGAGTTCATCGGAGAATTTTTTGAAAACAAAGCGGGGGCGGTCGATTTTGAGAGCGGAATTATTTTTGAGAAGAACACGAAGGACGTTTTTTATAAGGATTGCCCCGAATTGACGGACGACGACAGAGAAAACGACCTTGACGCTCTCATAAAAGTCCACAACTATGCAAACGAGGGCGGACAGAACGTCTACGCCGAGGACGGAGCAAAATATTATATAGGTCTTACGGGCAATAATTCTGTCAATATTCAAACTAATGTTTACTTTGGCACGGCAGAATTCATTATTGACGATACTCTTATCAATGCAGATAATTATGAACTTCATTCGAAAAATATATTCACTATCGTAAGAAGCCACTCCTCTGCGCTTTATACGAAAAACACGGACAGATATAAAATAATTGAGAGAATTAATAATAACGGCGGTATCAGAACCACCGATAAAGAAATTCCGCTCAATCTTGGCTATGACGTTATGGTTATTCCCTACGACCAGGGCGTTTTGACGTACAAAAGAGGCGGAACGGGCGGAGTAACCGGCGTCGGCGCGGTTCAGCACGAGGTTATAATAGTCAGGGGCGATAATACCATTGACGAAAGCACGCGACCGCTTTTCGATTTTGACGAGGTTGATGAAATCGAGATTTACAGAATTGACGACGAGCCTATTACGGTTTCGGGCGGAAAATTCACGCATTACGCAACCCGAACCGATATGATAACTCTCAACCGCGGTATCGGAATTTCCCGTCCCAACGTCACGATTACGGGTATGAACCACGAGGTTCTTAATCAACCCGTAACGGGAATAAGCGACAGCGACTCAAACGGCGCAAGATACAACGGCGGTGGCCCTAACTACAACGGTTGGATTCTTCCCTCCAACTGCCACAATCTCCTGGTCGAAAACACTAAGCTCTCGGGCAGGGCCCATTACAGACAGGGCTCGTACGACATCGGCGGAACAAACTCCAATAAGCTCGTTTATAAAAATTGCTCGCAATATTATATGTACATTGACGACGACAAGAGCAAGGGCGTATGGAACGAGACGAGATATTATTGGGGCATTATGGGCACTTCCTACTGCAAGAACATAGAATATTACAGCTCTTCCCTTTCAAGACTTGACGCCCACGCGGGAGTTTACAATATAGTCGTCAAGGATTGCGATATCAGTTCAATTTCAATCGTTGGCGGAGGAAACGCGATTATTGAAAACTCGACGGTTTACCACACCCGTCTTGTGAGTTTAAGGAGCGATTTTGCAAGCTCTTGGAGAGGCGATATCAGAATCAAGAACTGCAATATGTTCTCCTCCTCCAACTCTCTCACGATAATAAGCGGAACCGTTCACAACGCGAATTACGGTTTTAATACCGTTTTGCCAAGTCTTTATATCGAGAACGTAACTCACAACCGAGGAAGCAGTATTTATGCATTTTCTGTTTTGAGTATTCGGAGGGGCGACGCCTTCAACAGCGAAATAGTGAACGATCACGTTCCCGTTCAAAAAATCGTTATCAAACAGCAAGCGCAATTTGCTTTTACAAAAATTTCAAATTACACCTATTCAAATTTTGTTATATACAATCCCGATGGCGTTGAGATTGATAATAACTACGTACAAAACTAAAACGCCTACTTAGAAAATGAAATGAAATTTAACAAGCTTATTTTACTTCTATTAATAGTTTCTATTATCGCTTTTGCCTTCGTCTCCTGTTCTCTGAAAATAGGCGGAGACGGTAACTCGGATAATGAAAACGAGGATAACGGCGAGGATAACAACGATAATACCGACGGGGACGGACAGCCTCACGACACCTCGCTTCATCTCGTAGAAAACGGAGTGGCGAAATTCCAAATTGTCACAGACAAAACTATGGGCAGCGCTATTTTCAGAACCGCCTCGAACTTCGCCGAAAATCTGAACTCGGTGGCAGGTATCAAGGTTGAGGTTGTAGACGATTACAAGGACAACGCCACCGACTGCGAAATACTCGTTGGAGATATCAAAAACCGCGGAGACAAATATAATTTTGACGAGCACACCCTCGGCAAAGAGGGGTATGCGGTGAAGAGAATTGACAACAAGATTATTATCGCCTCGCACGATTTAGACTCTATCATAAGGGAGTTCGAAAGGTTTATTCAAAGCGCTTACGCGGCTCTGCAGGAAAGCAACGGCAAGACCTTCAATTTCAGCGAAGCGGACGAGGTTTTGAAGATACAGGACAACTACGCTACCACCTCGCTCTCTATGGCGGGAAGCGATATAAGAGGCTACACTATCGCCGTTGACAAGAACGATACGGATTTTCTCGGCGCGGCAAGAATGTTACAGGACGAGCTCTATACGAGGACGGGATATTGGTTTGATATCCAACCGCTTTCAGAGGCGGGGCGTTCTATCGTACTTAAATCCGCCTCAAAAAGCGAAAATTTTTCACACGGGTTTGAGATTTTGGGAAAATCGGACGGAAAAATCGAAATTCTCTGCTCCTACGCTAATGCTCTTGCAGACTCAATTTTGGACTTTCTCGATGAAAAGCTCGTGAGCGGAGCGGTAAATTTCAACGTCGGCAGAATTTTCAAAAAGGACGTCAGCCGGGTTTATTATTCAAGCTACCCCGAGCTCACCGACAAGGATCCTGAAAACGACTTTGAAGCTCTATGCAAGGCTCACGAATATGCAAACAGAGGCGGTCAGACGGTCTACGCGGAAAATGGCGCGACCTATCACATCTCGGCTACGGGAAAAAAGAAAATCACTATAAAGACAGACGTTTTCTGGGACGGCGCGACATTTGTTATTGATGACACTCATATTAACCGCAACAATCAGGACAGCGAATCAGGCCATATATTTATTATTGAGCCGGACACTCCTTCAAAAACCTATACTGTAAATTCGGATATCTATGGGATAATTAAACGAATTAACGAAAACGGCGGTATTCGTACCACCGATAAAGAAATTCCGCTTAATCTTGGCTATGACGCCATGATTTTACCCTACGATTTTTCAAATGAGATGTACAGAAGATGCTCGGAATTCGGCGTGGCGTCAATATCTGCGCCGGCACAGAGAGAGGTTATCGTAGTCAACGCGGACAATACCGTAGACCAAAGCACCAGACCGCTTTTTGACTTTCAAAAGGTAGATCAGCTTGTAATTTACAGAATTGACGACAGAAAAATTACGCTCTCGGGCGGAAAGTTTTTGCACAGCGCCACGAGGGCGGATATGGTAACTCTTAACCGCGGTATCGGAATCGGCCGTTCAAACGTTACGATTACAGGTATGGACCACGAGGTTATCAACCAACCCGTAAACGGAATTATAGACAGTGATTCAAACGGCGCAAGATACAACGGCGGAGGCCCTAACTACAACGGCTGGATTGTTCCGACGGGCGCAAACAATCTCCTTGTTGAAAACACCAAGCTCTCAGGCAGAGCCCATTACAGACAGGGCTCGTACGACATCGGCGGAGGCGCTTCAAATAAAATCGTATTCAGAAACTGCGACCAATACTATATGTACGTTGACAACGACCAAAGCAAAGGCGTATGGAACGAGAGCAGATATTATTGGGGTATTATGGGTACGTCCTACTGCAAAAACATAGAATACCACGACTCCACGCTTTCGAGGCTCGACGCTCACGCAGGCGTTTATAACGTTGTCGTAAAAAATTGCTTTATGCGTTCAATCTGCGCTGTCGGCGGCGGAATATTTGACGTTGAAAATACAACCGTTTACGCAACTAACGTAGTGGGCTTACGGCAGGATTTCGGCGCTACGTGGCGAGGCGACGTAACTATAAAGGACTGCACGCTGATTTCCTCGTCTCAAACCCTGTCGGCTATGACGGCAAAGATACACAACGTTGCTTTTGGATATACGACTATGCTTCCCACGCACTTGTATATAGAAAATTTAAGGCATTACGACCTTGCGGGAAACAAGACGAACGCCAGCCTCTACGCAATCACTATGCGAATGGGTGAGGGATATTTCGATAGCGGAGCTTTGGTCTCCGAGGACAAGATTCTGAATTATTTCGTACCTATTCAAAAAATTACGGTAAAGCAACCCTCAGACTTTGAGCTTAAAGACATATCATATTACCCAAATGAAAATTACGGTTTTAAGCTGTACGAGGAGAAAAACGCGAGTGTTATTTATAATTAACGATATATTTTAAAGGAGTAAAATCATGAAAGGAATTAGAGCCTTGTTGCTCATATTGTTAACTTTTGTTCTCATTTTTGCACTTTCTGCCTGCAATTTCAGCATTGATTTTGGTGAAAACGAGAACAACAATAATAACAATAATGACAACGATAACGACAACGATAATGATAACGGAGATAACGGTGACGGTGATACTGTCTCGATTCCTTTAATTGAGGACGGCGAGGCTAAGTTCCAAATCGTTTACGACAACACGAGAGGAGCTTCCATCAAGAATACCGCAAATGCCTTTGCAAAAAGACTCGCAGCCCTCGGAATCGATGTTGAGGTCGTAGAGGACAAGGAAAGCAACGCAAAGGAATGTGAAATTCTTTTCGGAGACATCAAATCCCGCGGCGAAAATTACGACTACGACGAGCACACTCTGGGTAAAAAGGGGTACGTAGTTACGTGTATCGACAAGAAGATTATCGTAGCCGCCGACGGCCTTGAAATTTTGATTGCCGAATTTGAGCTTTTGGCAGACGCTATTATCGAGGCCCTTTACGACAGCGACGGCGAGAGCTTTACTTATACGAATGAAAACGAGTCGATTTACGTTCAGGACGACTATCTCATTACCTCGCTCTCAATGAACGGCGTGTCTTTGAGGGACTACGTTATCGCGATTGACAAGACCGACGCGGATATAAGAAACGCGGCTCAGTCAATTCAGGACACAATCTACCAAAGAGTCGGTTATTGGCTTGAAATACTTCCGCTTGACGAAAAAACCGACAAATCTATCGTTATAAATTACGTTGACAAGGAATTGGCGGGCGGCGAAAGCTTTGTAGTCAAGGGTATGAAAAACGGAAATATCGAGATTTCGTTCTCCTATTATAACGCTCTCGGTAATGCGGTTTTGGATTTTTTGGCTTCGGAAATTACGCTCAAAATGGGCGAGGTGGATTTTGGAACGGGAAAAATCTTTGAAAAGGATATAAGTAAGGTATACTACGCGGATTACGACGAGCTCACAGACAATGATAAAACCAACGACTTTGAGGCTCTTATGTCGGTGCATAACTACGCAAACGAGGGCGGTCAGACCGTCATAGGCGAAAGAGGTGCGACCTATTACATCTCTTTGACAGGCGGTAAGCAAATTACTATTATGACTAACGTAATTTGGGACGGCTGCTTCTTTGTGGTTGACGACAGAGATATCGTCAAGACTAACTATGTTAAAGAGTCGCCTCACATTTTCAATATCGCGAGCAGCCAGCCAAAGAACACTTACACCGTTAATACCGACAGGCTCGGCATAGTCGCCTCGCTTAATGCCCGCGATGGCGCGAAAATCAGCACGGCCGACACCCATTTGCCTCTAAATCTCGGATTTGACGCGATAATCATACCCTACGACAATTCAAAGGAGATGTATATGCGTTGCTCGGAACAGGGTGTACCCGGCGCGGGACACGCTCAGCACGAGCCGATTATCGTAAGGGCGGACAACACTATTGACGAAACCGCAAAGCCGCTCTTCGATTTTGAAAAAATTGACAGTATCTACGTGAGAAGCATTGAGGATGAGCCTATCACCATTTCAGGCGGTAAATTCACTCAATACGCGACAAGAACCGATATGATAAGTCTGAACCGCGGATTTGCAGTCGTACGCTCTAACGTAACGATTACGGATATGGACCACTACGTAACCAACCAACCCGTAAACGGAGTTATAGACAGCGACTCAAACGGCGCGAGATACAACGGCGGTGGTCCTAACTACAACGGTTGGATTGTTCCCAGCACCTGCCACAACCTCCTCGTTAAAGACAGTAAGCTCTCCGGAAGAGCGCATTACAGACAGGGCTCGTATGACATCGGCGGAACAAACTCCAATAAGCTGGTTTATAAAAACTGCACGCAGTATTATATGTACATTGACGACGACCAAAGCAAAGGCGTATGGAACGAGACGAAATATTATTGGGGCATTATGGGCACTTCCTACTGCAAGAATATAGAATATCACGACTCTACTCTTTCAAGACTTGACGCTCACGCCGGAGTTGTAAACGTAACCGTAAAGGGCTGTATTATGCGCTCAATCGGAGTTGTCGGCGGCGGTATTATCAATATTGAGGATACTACGGTTTACAGTAATTCCGTACTCGGCTTCCGTCAGGACTACGGCTCTACCTGGAGAGGCGACGTAATTATCAAAAACTGTACTCTGATTCCCACAAGCACCAAGCTTTCGGTTCTGACAGGTAAAATTCACAATACCACATTCGGATTCACCACAGCGCTTCCAACAAATATTTATCTTGAAAATATCACTTATGATACAGACCTTGAAATAGAGGAATTTGCTGCATCAAATTTTATGCTTGGCCCGGCATATCTCACCGTTGCGCCAACCATTATCAACCCCTTTTCCACAGTGAAATCTATCAAAATCAAGCAGCCGACAGGCTTTGAATTTGATAAAATCAATGCGACAGACTATACAAAAACAGCAGAGGTATATTATCTGTACGAAGAGGACAGTGTTGAGTATCTGAATTAAACAAAAGGCGTGGAATTTTCCACGCCTTTTTACATTTTTTTATTTTTGGGGTATATTGCGCCAAAATCTTCCTATCAATTTTGGGGTGAAGAGTTTGGATGCGGGTACGTCAAATATCTAAGCGAGGAGCGTATTTTTCATACGCTGAGCGCGGATTTTGGCGTAGTTTATCTCCCCGCGCCAAAATCTTCCAACAAAAAAATGCGGTAGTTGCAACAGTACCGCATTTTTCTTTTTCTCTTAGTGTAAATTAATAAGCAATCGGACCTATTGGTGTGTCAGGATCAGGTGTGCCTATGTCTGATGTTGTGATAACATCGTCAACGTCGATTGTTACTACTTCGAGAATTGGGCTCTCGTATTTCATCTTAAATTACCTCCGTACGTACAAAAGAGATTTTTTACCTAAATACATTCTAACATAAACGTTTTAAAATTGCAATAGTTTTAATAAAATTTTTTCAAGTTTGCCGATTATACACAAATCCATATAAATATTTTATACACTTTTACTATTGTTTTCTGCTTTTTTTGAGCCTCTGTATTCATTTTTTCTGTGAACCGGCGCGCGTCGTTTTCTGATTTTCCTTTTCTGCATACTGATATCAAGGGCTCTTCTGAACTCAACGATTTGGGCTTCATTAACCTTTTCAATCGTTCTCTTCGCCCTCCAAGTATCGTTGAAATTGCGGTGCAGCTTCACACTTAAAAACATATCTCCATCCCTTTTACAGTTATAGAAATAGGTGTATCTCTGCCCCTTTGAATGAAGAGGCTTTAACTTTAAGGTCAGGGCTGATTTGCAAATCGGGCAACACGGATTTTTCACAACATCGTCATCAAGAAGCTCCGAGATAGCCACGTAGCCGTCCTCGCCCGAATCGGCGTCTCCTATTACGCTCTCAGAGAGATATTGGGTGTTATTGTCGTTATAATGGAGAATTCCGTCCTTGACGTCCATCTGCTTTGCCACGAGGGCGGTAAAATATGCGTCGTTCAAGGCATCGTGGGCAGGGAGCGTCATAGGTATCTCAAAATGCTCCATAGCAAACTCCAAGGAGCGTTGCTTTTTTTCGTCGTTTGTCTGTCTTGCGAAAATCAACTGCAAATCGTATGTGTTATCCAGCCATTCGCTGTCCACGTCGTTTACGCCGAGATTGTCTTTGAGCATTGGAATATCGTCGGGGCCCCAGGTCAAAAACGCGAAGTTCTTGCCGCACCATTTTTTGAATTTTTCACCCGCCTCGGGTAATTCCAACCCGATATCAATCTGCTCTTGGGTTATGCCCGTCAAGGCAGAGACATGCTTGTGCAGTTTTTTGAAATATTTGGGCTTCACTATCACCTGATACGAGCCACAAATATTCATATATTTGTCGAGTTTTACCGCGCCTATCTGAATTACCTCGCCGCGCAAACGCCGCGCAAGACGCTTTTGCACTGCCAGAGCCTTTTGAGCATAGGCTTGATTCCACTCTAAGTCAAGTGTTATATAATACATTTATATTCCTTTATCTTGTCATTAAGTATCGTTCTCGAATAAAAAGTATATCACTTTCACCCTCAAAAGTCAATAGCAAAAATTCTTGACATTTGCTCATGTTTGGTTTATAATATGTTTATTATAGTTTTTTTAAGGCGGATACATCAAAATAAAACACCTAAATTGTTTCAGAAAGGAACCGGATATTATGGAAAAATACGAGAAATTCCCCGGTCTTTACGCTTCGCAGATTTTCAGCGAGGACGTGATGAGAGAGAGACTGCCCAAGGACGTGTATAAATCTCTCATCAACACTATGGCAACGGGAAAAGAAATCGACCGAACAATCGCAGACGTTGTGGCCGGCGCTATGCGCGACTGGGCGTTGGAGCTTGGCGCTACGCACTTTACACACTGGTTCCAGCCTCTGACGGGTGTTACTGCCGAAAAGCACGACGCCTTTCTCACCCCTGTGGGAGCGGGAAAAGCCATTATGGAATTTTCGGGCAAGGAGCTCATCAAGGGAGAATCCGATGCTTCTTCATTCCCCTCGGGAGGTCTGCGCGCCACCTTTGAAGCCAGAGGCTACACCGCTTGGGACCCTGCCTCCTACGCCTTTGTAAAGGACGGCTCTCTTTACATACCGACCGCCTTTTGTTCTTACACGGGTGAGGCTCTTGACACCAAAACTCCGCTTCTTCGCTCTATGGATGCTATCAGCACCGAGGGACTCCGCATAGTCCGTCTTTTTGGCGACAGTACATCAAAAAGAGTCACGACTACCGTTGGAGCAGAGCAGGAATATTTCCTTATCGACGAGAATG
Organism: Eubacteriales bacterium; assembly: GCA_045605265.1. Taxonomy (GTDB): domain Bacteria; phylum Bacillota; class Clostridia; order Oscillospirales; family CAG-272; genus UBA1740. The sequence continues at coordinate 18,980 of JAZUPQ010000125.1, forward strand.
ATTTTAAGGCAAGACGCGACCTCTTTTTCTGCGGAAGAACACTCTTTGGCGCAGGCGCAGTAAAGGGACAGGAGCTCGACGACCACTATTTCGGTATTTTGCGTCCGAGAGTAAGTAAATTTATGCAGGAGCTTGACCGCGAGCTTTGGAAGCTCGGAATTTGCGCCAAGACCAAGCATAACGAGGCCGCTCCCGCGCAACACGAGCTTGCTCCGATTTTCTGCACTACGAACATCGCAGTAGACCAGAATCTGCTGACTATGGAATATATGAAAAAAATCGCCGCGAAGCACGGTATGGCCTGCCTTCTCGCAGAGAAGCCGTTTGACGGTGTTAACGGCTCGGGCAAACATAACAACTGGTCGCTTTCCACCGACACGGGCGTAAATCTTTTGAAGCCCGGAAAAACTCCCGCCGAAAACAAGCAATTTCTTCTCATTTTGGCGGCGGTAATCAAGGCGGTTGACGACTATCAGGATTTGCTCCGAATTTCTACCGCCACTGCCGGAAACGACTGCCGTCTCGGCTCGGGCGAAGCGCCGCCCGCAATCGTCTCGATTTTTCTCGGTGACGAGCTGGAAGCTATCGTTAACTCAATTATAGACGGCTCGAAGTATTCAAAAAAGGATACTAAATATATGTCTCTCGGCGTTACGGCCATGCCCTCAATCAGAAAGGACAACACCGACCGCAACAGAACCTCTCCGTTTGCCTTTACCGGTAACAAGTTCGAGTTCCGTATGGTTGGTTCTTCTCAAAATATCGCTTTCACGAACGTGGTTCTTAACACCGCAGTTGCAAAATCCTTCTCGGATTTCGCAGACGTTCTTGAAAATTGCGAGGATTTTGACTCCGCTCTGGACACTCTCATCTCGGATACCTTTAAAGCGCATAAGAGAATTTTGTTCTCAGGCAATTCCTATTCTGACGAGTGGAAAAAGGAGGCCAAGGCCCGCGGTCTCTCTAACCTTGCGACCTCGCCGGATGCCTACGCGCATTTTACGGACGAGCAAAACGTCAAGCTGTTTTCGGACTTTTCGGTAATGAGCGAAAGCGAAATGCTCTCGCGCCGCGAAATTCTCTTTGAAAGCTACCGTAAAATCAAGAATATTGAGGCTCGGACAATGCTGGAAATGACTATCAGGGATATAATTCCCGCCGTTTCAAGCTATATAGGCAAGCTCTCCGAGACACTCAACGCCAAAAAGGCGGCAATCAAAAATATTAACACCGCCTGCGAGGAGCATCAGGTAACACTCTCAAAGACGAATTTAAGAGAAAGCACAACGAAGCAAGCAACACCTGCACAACTCGCTAAGCTTATCCCTGTTTTGAAGCCTGTCGCACAAAAAGCGGTTGGTGTAGAAAGACACGATAACCGCTATTTCTTTGACAATGATACCGTTTACTTTGATAACCTGTTGGGTGGATACATTGATGGTGAAGATTTTGTTCCCGTGCGTTTTAGACTTAAACATAGCAGGACCGGAAACACGGTGCTATATGTGGTTATTGACCAGAACAAAATCCCAGTATCTAACCTTGCGGAAATAAAAAAATGACACGGATCATCAGGACGCCAAGTCTGATTTAACAGAGGTTGGAGGTCCCCGTCGCCGTGTCACCTATAGTATAGCACAAATAATTCAATTTGTCAACAGTGGAGATGCACTTCGTTATCTTCCTGACAAAATGCTTTCGGAGGACCCAAAGGATACAAAAAAGGAGCCTCACAGCTCATTGATGCAAAAAACCTCAACGCAACGTCCGATGACGATTCTGTGGTGACTCCCACAAATAG